>CAYXJI010000024.1:0-20405 GCA_964465175.1 uncultured Burkholderiaceae bacterium
TTCGGCTTCCCGCCTAGCTAGTGCAATTTTGCGTAAGTCCTATTTGTATTACTGCTAGCAATCAATGCACGGCATTTTTCCCTCCGGCATTTATCTTCTCGCAAACTCATCATTCGCCGGTCGGTGGCAGACCGACAGCCAAACCAAACTCATGAACGATGCGTTTTCGCGAAAATCAAATAGAGGAGTAAGTACAGATTTCCTGCGGCGTTTTAACACATTTAATCCCGTTAATTGTGCGTAAAGCGGTAAAACCCAGACTAAAAGCCCCTCAGAAAGCAATTCTCCTTAAATAATTTGGAAAAACGCATTGATAAAAGAGGGCGCTTTGGGCAGAATGGTTCATTCGGCAGTGCAGCAATTCTTTTTGATTAACTTTTCGAAAGCAGTCTCGTGCGTCCTATTCAAAAATCCCAAAAACTTGCAGACGTTTGTTATGACATCCGCGGCCCCGTGATGGAAAAGGCCAAGCAGATGGAAGACGAAGGTCAAAAAATCATCAAGTTAAATATCGGCAATTTGGCCGTGTTTAACTTTGGCCCTCCGGACGAAATCGTCCAGGATATGATTTTGAATATGCAAAGTGCCGCGGGCTATACGGACTCAAAAGGGATGTTTGCGCCGCGTAAAGCGATCATGCATTACACCCAAGAAAAGAGAATTCGTGGCGTCACCATCGACGATATCTACATCGGCAATGGCGCATCCGAACTGATCGTGATGGGCATGAATGCCTTGTTAAATGCGGGCGACGAAGTCTTGGTGCCGGCGCCGGATTATCCCTTATGGACGGCGGCGGTGAGCCTTTCTGGCGGCAAACCTGTGCATTACATCTGCGATGAAAGCGCAGATTGGATGCCAGATATTGAAGACATCAAACGCAAAATCACCCCAAATACCAAGGCCATTGTGGTCATCAATCCCAATAACCCGACGGGCGCTTTGTATCCCGTTGAGATTTTGCAAAAAATCGTCGATCTCGCTCGCGAAAAGCAATTAATCGTATTCGCTGATGAGATTTACGATAAGACTTTATACGACGAGGCCGAGCATGTTTCTATTGCGTCTTTGGCCGACGACGTCTTATTTTTGACACTGAATGGCCTGTCTAAAAATTATCGCTCGTGCGGCTATCGCGCTGGCTGGATGGTGATTTCGGGTGAAAAACGTCACGCCAAAGATTACATCGAAGGCCTGAATATGTTGGCGTCGATGCGTCTATGTTCGAACGCGCCAGGGCAGTTTGCGATTCAAACGGCACTCGGTGGCTATCAAAGTATTAAAGATTTGGTCGGCCCTGGCGGTCGACTGTTAAAGCAACGCGATCTTGCGCACAAACTATTAGTAGCTATCCCTGGGGTAACATGCGTGAAGCCAAAAGCGGCACTGTATATGTTTCCCAAACTTGATCCCGCTATTTACCCGATAGAAGATGATCAAGCTTTTATCCAAGAGCTCTTGGTGGAGCAGCGCGTTTTGCTAGTCCAAGGTACCGGTTTTAACTGGATCGCGCCGGATCATTTCCGTGTCGTGTTTTTGCCGAATACCGATGACTTAACCGACGCCATCCATCGTATTGCCAGCTTCTTGGAAGGCTATCGCCGCCGTCATGGCACGGGCGAATTCGCTGCTAAGCAAGTGAATGAATAAATACTCAACCCTCTTTTTTTGAATTAATTAAATATGAAACCCATCAAAGTAGGCCTATTAGGATTAGGCACAGTCGGCTCCGGCACTTTCAATGTTCTCAAGCGCAATCAAGAAGAGATTATGCGCCGTGCTGGTCGTGCGATTGAAATTACGATGGTGGCAGTGCGTAATGTTGAGCGTGCCAAAAAGATCGTCAACGGTGAAGTTGAAATCGTTACCGACGGTAATCTCGTCGTGAATCATCCTGACATCGATATCGTGATCGAACTCATAGGTGGCAATGACATCGCTAAAGAATTGGTCTTAAAAGCGATTGCGAACGGTAAGCACGTGGTGACAGCGAACAAAGCCTTGATCGCGAAACATGGCAATGAAGTGTTTAAAGCAGCGCAAGATAAAGGCGTGATGGTCGCGTTTGAAGCGGCGGTGGCTGGCGGTATTCCTATCATCAAAGCGCTGCGGGAAGGCTTAACCGCAAACCGCATTCAATGGATCGCGGGCATTATCAACGGCACCACGAATTTTATTTTGTCCGAAATGCGTGATAAAGGATTGGATTTTGCCACGGTCTTAAAACAAGCGCAGGCTTTAGGCTACGCTGAAGCCGACCCGACTTTCGATATCGAAGGTATCGATGCGGCGCACAAGCTGACCATCATGGCGTCGATCGCATTTGGTATCCCTACGCAATTTGATAAAGCCTACGTCGAAGGCATCACCAAATTAGAGGCTACCGATATCGAATACGCCGAGCAACTCGGTTATCGCATCAAATTATTAGGCATTACTAAGCGCAGTGAAGCCGGGATAGAATTGCGCGTTCACCCAACGCTGATTCCAGAAAAACGCCTGATCGCGAATGTAGAAGGCGCGATGAATGCAGTCTTAGTCCAAGGTGATGCTGTTGGTGCAACCCTGTATTACGGCAAAGGCGCAGGCTCAGAACCTACGGCATCTTCTGTGATTGCCGATGTCGTCGATATCACCCGCTTGGCATCTGCTGATCCTGAGCATCGCGTTCCTTACTTGGCGTTCCAACCGAATGCCTTGAGTGATTTAAATGTATTACCGATTGCTGAAGTGTTCACCAGCTACTACTTGCGTATGCGGGTGGAAGACAAGCCTGGTGTATTAGCAGACGTCACAAAAATCCTCGCTGAGTACGCAATTTCGATTGATGCCATGCTGCAAAAAGAACCAGCAGAAGGCGAATCACGCACCGACATCATTATGCTGACGCATCAGACGCAAGAAAAAAATGTGGATGCCGCGATTGCGCGAATTGAAGCCTTGGCTTCGGTAACTGGTCGTGTGACCAAGTTGCGATTGGAAGAATTGAGCTAATTGAGTTAGCCTAATCAATCGGGTTTGAGCCAGAGCGGGCAACTTAGTTGCCCGTTTTTTTCTTTTTCTTTGCGGAAAATTTCATCAGTAAAAACAGAGCTAAATTATTGCGTGCCAACTTCTCGTGATTAGTGATATATTCAACCACACAATAAGCACCTTCACTTTTTGAAAGCACATATGATGAAATATCGGAGCTCTACTTTGGACCAATTCAAAACAAGCCCGATCAAATTAGGTTTGGACACGGATGGTGCCGAGGCTAATCGCGCAAAATTAGGATTCGGTGCTTGTCTTATGCTAGTAGTGCTGAGCCTGGGTGGCTGTGCCAGTAGCGGCGATAAACAGAAGGCAGAAGAGGCAACAGCCAACGCGTCTAGCGAATATAAAGATAAGGGATACACAAAAAGCCAGGCAGAGGTCGATGCTGGTTTTGATACGCGTGTGGGCGCGGCAATTACTTCGCCCTTAAACGATTTGAATTTGACTCGCGCCAAAATTCCTGAGGTTTTAGTGAATGCCCGTAAAGCGCCCTATACCTATCCGGCAGATGCGAGCTGTGTTTGGTTTACAACTGAAATTCATGGACTAAATTTAGTTCTAGGCCCTGATTTGGATGCCGCCAAAATCGATGATAAAGGCAATATCGTTGAGAAAGAATTGGGCAATGCCACGGTGAATGCTTTAAAGAGTTTCACCGAAGGATTTGTGCCATTTCGCTCTTGGGTACGACGCATAACGGGCGCGGATAGTCATGCACGTGAAGTGGCTGCGGCAGGTTTGGCCGGTATTGTACGTCGCTCATATTTAAAGGGCATCGCGACTGCAAGAGCATGTCGTTTAGAGCCTATCGCTGGCGCGCCAACGTCAGCTATAGAGCCAACTGAAGCTGCTAGCGCAGTTGAGCAGCATTGATATTATTGATGTTGTCGATATTGTTGAGCGCGAAAGGCGTTCACTTTCCTATCGGTGTATGCACGCCATATGCAGCAAGGAAATGCTTTGCTGCATAGCATCATAAGTATTCCCTGTCAGTCCCCCTCTAGCCCGATATAATCCATGCCGCATCGCATGCTTTGTCATTGTTTAAAGTTTGTTTTCATTTCATTCTTGATTCTTGATGCTGACTTCGCCCACCATTTATTTTTTTCTTCAATAGATTATGCAAAGATTTTCTCGCGCGTTTCAGGTTTTGTTTCAGTTGTTGCTTGCAGTTGCGGTTGTTGTCGTCAATCCTCTCCTTTCTTCAGCGCAGGCGCAGAATGCAAGCGCAGCGGCCAGTAAATCCACTTCGCACAACGTGAACAGCAATTTGGAGAAATCGGTCGTCAAAGTATTCTCAACTTTGCGCGGGCCCGATCCATTTAAACCGTGGGGCAAAGCCTCACCGCAAGAAGTGACGGGGTCCGGCGTGGTGATCGAAGGTCGTCGCATTTTGACCAACGCACATGTGGTTGAGTACGCTAGTCAAGTACAAGTACAAACCGGGCAGGAAGGCGACAAAGTCGCCGCTACCGTGGTCGCGATTTCGCGTGGTATGGATTTAGCGGTATTAAAATTGGACGACGATAAATTCTTCGACACCCACGCCGCGGTCAAACGTAGCAACCAAATGCCAGAAATCACCGATGCAGTATTTGCCTATGGTTATCCCACTGGCGGCAATTCCTTGTCGATTACAAAAGGTATCGTTTCACGCATAGAATTCGTTGACTATGATGGCAATATGGGCGGCTTGCGCATACAAATCGATGCGGCAATTAACCCAGGTAATAGCGGCGGCCCTGTGATCGCAGGCGACAAAATGATAGGCCTCGCGTTTTCTGGTTTGATGCATGCGCAGAATATTGGTTACATCATTCCGAATGAAGAAATTGAATTATTTTTGAAAGATGTCACAGATCAAAAATATGACGGCAAACCGATACTCTTAGACGTCACGCAAACTTTTGAAAACCCGACCGTGCGCGAGTATTTAAAACTCGACAAGTCGATAGAGGGTTGCATTATACATTTGCCCTATCAGCCTAAGGCTCAAGCGAGCGCGCAGCCTGCCGCCAATAGTGCTCTTAAGGAATGGGACGTAGTGACGCATATTGGCGACACCCCAATTGATAATCAATGTATGGTGAAATTAAAGCCCAATGTGCGCGTGATGTTCAAGTACAAAGTACAGCAAATCGCACAACAAGGCGCGGTGTCTTTGACAATAGTTCGTGCTGGCAAAAGCATGAAAGTACAAGCGCCTGTATTTTCAGGGCGTCCCCATTTAATTGGTGATTTGCGTGGCGGATATCCGTCTTACTTCATTTATGGTCCCATCGTATTTTCCCGTGCGACGCTTGAATATCTGAGCTTTTTGAGTAATAACGCACCTGCATTAAATGGCTATGCCTACAATGCCAGCCCTTTAGTCACCTTGCGTGGCGCCGCTCCCACTGCCGAACGAGAAGAGTTGGTCGTCGTTAGTTCCCCATTCTTTCCGCATAAATTAGTGACAGGCTATAGCAACCGTTTTGGTTCTGTTATTTATTCCATCAATGGCGTGCCGATCAAGAGCTTAAAACATTTAGTCAGTGTATTGCGCGACCTAAAAGAGGACTTGGTGGTGATACATTTTGATCAGCGCTATGGCGAAACCATGGTCTTACCACGTAAGGCCATGGTAGAAGAAACGGAGGGCATCCTATCTGACAATGGCATACGTTCACAAGGCTCCGCCGATATGATGGCGATTTGGAATGCCAAATAGAGCGGTTTCAGTCAAAACGAATGTCAATTAAAAAGTAGCGAGGTATTTTAAATTTTTTACCTAACTCTTCTGGAGTGATGCCTGCTTGATTGACATCGACATATTTGATGACGCCATTTTTACTTTGGTAGGGCATCATAAAACTGAGTATCGTTTGCGCTTGATTGACGGCAATGGATGTTTCGTTGTCGTCGGCTCGCTGGCTTTTGAGCATAAAGTCTTTTTGGTCAGCGCCTAAGGCAATTTCTTTTACGACACCAAAACCTAAAAATCGGAAATCGAATTTAGCTTTATTGCTGTTGGTGCGCTGTACTAGCACATCAAAACCAAACTCTTTTTCTTTTAGCTTGAAGAATTCATCCTCCGTGGAGTCGAAAATTTCATAGCTTTTCACCAGCTTGTTTTGCGTGTAGTCGCGTAAAAAAATCTTAAAATTCTTTCCCCATAAATCGGTTCCGGTGAATTTTACTTTGGTGTAATTAATTCCTTGGAAACGTAAGACATTCATTAAGTCTTCATTCTCGACACCATTCGACGCGCTTAATTTAATATTGGATGGTCTGCCTGATTCGGCATTTACAATGGAGATCGGCAGCAGTAGGGCCGCACATAAGTAGGCAAACAAGTAGGTGATATGGCGCATAGGGATTCCTTGGTAAGTGGGGCAGCGGTGTTGAAATAATTTTTGTGATTACGGCATTTGTCGTAATCACAAAAATTAGTAGCTTATCATCGACTTATGCAAATCGAGAAGATACTTTATTTGATATGACGAAAAATCCGTTTACTTTAAGTTTTACCTAAATTAATATGCGCTTTAACGATATTTTTCATTTTTTTATTCGATAGGGATTTGTATGCAAACCGTCGAGCCTAGCGCTAAAACTGATACTAGTAAATTAAGCCTCATCATCAAAATCATCGTCATTATCTTTGCCATGAATTTGCTGATAGATAGAGCTTCGCAATTGCTTCCAATTTATACTTTAGGTGGTAATTTTAGTCTGCAAAACAGCTTGATGACGTCATTCAAATTACCGTATTTTTGGACGGGCTTGTTAGTACCTATTGTTTACTTATTTGCGCTATGGGAAGCCGCCAATTTTTTGCGAACATTTGAAATCAGCAAATCCTTCGATCCAGATTCGCTCAAACATTTACAGTCTATTGGTGCTGACCTAATGTATGCGGCCATGGCAGCTATTCTGTTGGTGCCGACAATAGAAGCTTGGGTCAACCAAGGTGTACGAAATTTTAAAACCGATTGGAATCTCGACGCCGTGACGATAGGCATGATAGGTTTAATTTTGAAATATGTGGCACAGCGCGCATCGAATCTGCAGCGCAAAGTGGATAGTGTTGTTTAGTGCTTCTTTAGTTCTTGGTGAAGATTCATGCCCATTCGTGTCAACTTAGATGTCATGTTAGCGCGCCGAAAAATGCGGGCGAAACAATTGGCAGAGCAAATTGGAATTTCAGAGACTCAGCTCTCTATGCTACGCACAGAAAAAGTGCGTGGCATACGCTTCGCGACCTTAGCCAAAATTTGTTTAGTGCTTAACTGCAAGCCGGCGGATATTCTTGATTATGATGTCGATCAAGCTGATTTACAGATGGGGGACGACGATTAGATTTGCTCTATATGCTCGACCAACAATTGTACTTTAGTGACGCCGTTGTATTCATTGGCGTCGAGTCGGAATGCGACTTTTACACGCTCGTTGAAACTGTCCGTATGGCCAAACCATATCGCGTCATAGCGCGCGCCATTTTTTTCTAAGACGATTTTAAGATGGCGTTCTTTTAGAATACGTTGCGATACCAATTTAAATTCATCGCAAAAAATTGGCGGCGCAAAACCTTGCCCCCACACTTGGCTATCCAAAAGTTCTATAAAATCCGTGCTGTAATAGGCTTCTTCTAGAACACCATCGGTTTCGATGATGCGCTCTAATTGTTCTTGGCGTAACCAAGATTTGCCGACCGCTTCAAACGCGTTTTGAAACGCGACAAAATCGTCGGCCCGCAGCGTCAAGCCCGCAGCCATCGCATGTCCGCCAAATTTTTGTATCAGACTGGGTGCGTGCTTAGAGACTAAATCTAAAGCATCGCGCAGATGAAAACCTGGAATCGAACGGCCTGAGCCTTTAATGAAGCCTTCGTCACCAGGCGCAAAAGTAATTGTTGGACGAAAAAATTTATCCTTCAAACGCGAGGCAACAATACCAATCACACCTTGATGCCAAGAGGCGTCAAACACCGTGATTGTGTGCGTGTCTTGTGCCTGAAAATCGTCTAGGTGGAGCAGGGCAACGTCCTGCATTTCACGTTCTATATCTTTGCGGTCAGCGTTGATGCTATTGAGTTCTTGCGCAATTTGCCAAGCACGTCCTTCATCGTCCGTGGTTAAACATTCTATGCCCAAGGACATATCGGCCAAACGGCCGGCCGCATTGAGTCGCGGACCAACTGCAAAACCTAAGTCAAATGGACTAGCTAAGCGTGGCTCTCGACCCGCGACACGGAATAGGGCGGCGATCCCCGCATGCATACGTCCGGCACGCATACGCTTCAAGCCTTGTGCTACCAAAATACGATTATTCGGATCTAATTTCACCACGTCAGCGACGGTACCAAGCGCCACCAAGTCCAACAGCGTGTCAAGTTTGGGTTGGTTTTGTTGATCAAAGACGCCGCGCGCGCGCAGCTCTGCTCTGAGTGCTAATAGCACATAAAACATGACCCCAACACCGGCTAAATTCTTACTCGGAAAATTGCAAAACGGCTGATTCGGATTCACGATCACGCTAGCTTGCGGCAAAGTATCGGCGGGTAAATGATGGTCAGTGACTAGCACTTGTATGCCTAGCGCATTGGCTCTAGCGACGCCCTCAATACTCGCGATGCCGTTGTCAACGGTAACGATGATATCGGGCGATTTTTCACGTGCAGTTAATTCGACAATCTCCGGTGTGAGACCATAGCCGTATTCAAATCGGTTGGGCACGATGAAATCTACCTGCGCGCCTAACATTCTTAAACCACGCAGGCCGACCGCGCAGGCCGTTGCACCATCACAATCGTAGTCGGCGACGATCACCATCTTCTTTTTTGCAGCAATCGCATCAGCTAAAAATACGGCAGCCTTTTCGCTGTGCAGTAACTGCGTGGGTGGTATCAGTGCAGGCAATTCGGTACGCAGCTCTTCCGCCGCAACGATGCCACGCGCGGCGAATAACCGAGCCAAAACGGGATGCAAGCCACTTTGTTTCAGCATTTCGGATTGACGAAATGGATAGGTGCGAGTGCTAATGCGTGTCATAGGAATAGGGTAGTAAGTGAAAGGCTAGGGTAATTGTATGACAGAATAAGACTAAAACACCTCAACACGGAGGCACCGAGGCACATAGAAAGCGCAAGAGAAGTGCATGATTCATTTTTGTAGGCTTTTCATGATGTTCTCGGCGACTCTGGTGCGCAGCATGCTGCTTACCTAAGTGAGAGCTTCGTTCTTAATTTTTAGTTTCAGCAAGCTCAACAAGCATTTGTAGCGAAGGTTTGCGCCACATTTTCCATCGTTGAGGTGATCGACATTCAATAACACATAAACGCTGCGTATTACTGAAAACCAGATTTACCGCACGCATTTTTTGATCTCGCAGCGCTTGCAAAATAGGCGAAAAACAGGATTTCTCTAAATCCTGCATACCAGTCAGCCAGCTACCCCAGTCGCTATTGAGCGAGGATTCGGCTAAATCGTCTAACACCACACCTTTACCTTGAAATTCCTTACCAGAGCTCAAGGCTGCATTGAATGCCGTCATGCCAAATTCGTACGTTGGCTTTTGCAATGCGGCGCTACCACTGTGCAGCCAGAGCGAGTTGATGGTGTTGATGCCTAGCGCTTCACGATTCTGATTGACGGGATGCATATGCCACAGCATTTGGATTTCGTTTTGGAGCTTACGCCAAGCGACTGCATTTTCTCCTTGGGCGATCCAGATATCCATATTGTGACCAGAGGCGGCAGACAAGCTTGCGGTTGCTAAAGTGCGCCATTGGTCGGCTCGTAAAAACCAGGTTCGACCTTCACCGTAGACTAGCTCATGTCCCAACTCTTGGCACAGCGGTTGGGCGGCGGCAAATAAAGCACGACTTTCCTCTTCGCTCATTGGCAAGCGACGCGGGTCTGTCATCACCAAATGGTCGCGCGCCACGTGGATGTGGACCGGACTTAGCGTGAACCAGTATCCCTGTTCTGGACATACACCATGTTGTTGCATATAAAAATGACTGAGCGCTGGACTGTTGCCACGCGTATCAATCGAGGCCGTCCGAGTTTGATTTTCACTAAAACTGCGCGTTAACCAATGCTCGTGAGGTAGCTGCCTTGCATGCTCATCAAATTCATGAGAGATCGCCGTTTTTGCGTGTCCTAACAAAGTCGCAAGGGCGGGTGCTTGCAACTGTTTCATCAAGGCTTGCGCAAGCGCTTGCGGCGGAATAGCGAAAGGTAAAATAATTTCTAAATAGCTCATGGCGTCATTGTATGGCAAACTAGCGCCCTGTTAAAAAAATCTGGCCCTATCCACTAAAAATGCAGGACGCCAAGATTTTTTATTATCCCTACTTTTTTGAATGGAATTTCTCATTTCGTGAAAAATCTTTCTTTTGAATGGCTAGTCGGTCTGCGCTACACGCGGGCGGGACGACGCAGTGGCCGTAACAGTTTTATTTCTTTTATTTCCTTAATTTCCATGGCGGGCATCGCACTCGGTGTCGCTGCCTTAATCATCGTGCTCTCCGTGATGAATGGTTTTCAAAAAGAAGTGCGTGATCGTATGTTGTCGGTGTTACCGCATATTGAAGTATTTGATGCCAGTGGCGTTATCCCTGATTGGAAAGCGACGGCGCAACTAGCGCAAAAAAATCCTTCCGTATTGGGTGCGGCCCCCTATGTCGATGCGCAAAGTATGATCATCAACGATGGTGTCATGCGCGGCGCCATTTTGCGCGGGATTTTACCTGAGGAAGAACCGAAAGTTTCCATCGTTGCCAGTAAGGTAAAGGCGGGCAAATTAAGCGATCTGCGAGACGGCGCGTTCAATATCATTCTCGGCGTAGACCTAGCACGTGCCATGCATGTCAGCATAGGCGAAAAAGTGACCTTGGCTGCGCCCGAAGGGCAGATAACACCTGCTGGCACCATCCCGCGTTTAAAGGCATTTACGGTGGTAGCGATTTTTGAAGCAGGGCACTATGAATTTGATTCAGGAATGGCGTTTATTCATATCGCCGACGCGCAAAAATTCTTTCGCCAAGATGGACCAACGGGGGTTCGTCTAAAAATTAAGGACATGTTGCAAGCGCCTCAAGTAGCTTTCGATTTAAGCCGGACTTTGGGCGGCAACTTGATCACACGCGATTGGTCGCAACAAAATAGCAATTATTTTGCCGCAGTGAAAACCGAAAAAACCATGATGTTCATTATCTTGACCTTGATTATTGCGGTAGCGGCGTTTAATTTGGTCTCCACCTTAGTCATGACTGTCACCGAAAAACAAGCCGACATCGCTATCTTACGCACCCTAGGTGCCTCGCCTATGTCGATTATGAAGATCTTTATGGTGCAGGGCGGTTTGGTCGGCTTATTCGGCACCGGATTGGGTGTTTTGTCCGGCATCATCGTCGCATTAAACATCGACGTCATCGTGCCATTTATTGAACGCGTCTTAGGCATACAGTTTTTAGCCAAAGAATTGTATGTGATCAGTAGCTTACCGTCGGACTTACACTGGTCTGACGTCTGGACTATTGGCTCCATTGCCGTGGTTCTCGCATTCTTGGCGACCCTCTATCCTAGCTGGCGTGCCGCCTGCGTCAAACCAGCGGAGGCTTTGCGCTATGAGTAAAATTCAGACTGTTTTATCCTGCAAAAATCTCAGTAAAACCTTTGGTCATAGCGAGCAAGCAGTCCATGTTTTGCAAGGCGTCGACTTCACTATCGCAAAGGGTGAACGCATCGCCATCGTTGGCGCCTCGGGTTCAGGCAAGTCAACTTTACTCCATTTACTCGGTGGTTTAGATGCACCAAGCAAAGGTATCGTCAATTTATTAGGCAATGATTTTGCCAATATGAGTGAGTCGGCCAGAGGTGATTTGCGCAATCAATCCTTAGGCTTTGTCTACCAATTTCATCATTTGTTACCCGAGTTTTCGGCTTTGGATAACGTCGCCATGCCTTTATTGATACGTCGCATGAAACGCAGCGAAGCACACACGATTGCATTAGCGATGTTAGACAAAGTAGGCTTAGCGCATCGCGTCACGCATGTGCCCGGCGAGTTATCCGGTGGCGAACGGCAGCGTGTCGCTTTAGCCCGAGCCTTAGTGACCAACCCCGCCTGCGTATTGGCAGATGAACCTACAGGCAATCTTGATCGCGGCATCGCGGATCAAGTATTCGCCTTAATGCTGGAATTGTCGCGCACGCTAGGCACCGCATTTGTTATCGTGACCCACGACGCCGAGCTAGCAAAACGCTGTGATCGGGTACTGCGTTTAAGTTCGAATGGCTTAATTCAAGACTAGGTATTTGTAGAAAAAATAGGCATTAAAGTAGATTTCGAATGCGATGAGATCAGAAACAACAGCCGCAAAATAAATCAAAAATACTGATTGCACGTACAGTATTTTTGATTTACATTACTAACTACTGAACGTGCATACAGCACTTCAATCAGCGTAAATAGCGGCTAGATCGACATCAAACTCATGGAGATTTTACAAATGACTAACTTAGAACAATCTTTCGATACACGTTTTACAGTGCAATTTTCCCCAAGTGCTTTTCTAATGCGATTTGGCCGTCGTGAAATTTTTGTTTGCAAAGACTTTAGAAATCGTCACTATCGAGTCAATCCCATTATTGAGTGCTCAACAGGCATACAAGCCGGGCATTTAGAGGTTTTATTGTTTCGCAAATGGTTGTTGATTCTATCCAAAGCTAAATGGTGATTTTTAAGGCCCCATTTGGTATCAATACTGTTAAATTTGCCTTTACGCAAGTCAGCAGGCAAATGAAAATAAGGAATACCGCGCACACTGTGATACAGTATTAAAAAAACTGAAAGAACACTGTGGCTACACCAAATTATGGATACGAAAAACGTCAAAAAGAACTGGCGAAAAAGCGTAAAAAAGAAGAAAAACTCAAAAGTCGTGCAGAGCGAGGCCCAGGTGGCGAAGTCAACGAGCTTGAAACTGATTTGAACTCTGAGGCCGAAGCAGAATCACCGGCCGCAAAAGAAACTGAATGAATTACTGAATAAGCAAACCAAAAAAGAGATGCAGATTAAAACTGCATCTCTTTTTTTATTTGATAGACGCACAAATCAAGACTTTTACGAGCAAAAGCGATTCCGGGCGAGTGGCCAATGCCGCTAGAAATTGCTTCGTGCTGAGCTGCCACAACGCCATCAATCAACAGCCCGAGTTGCTAGGGACGCGAATGAAACTGGCGAGTTTTATCGAGTCATCGTCGACGTATTGGCAGCTTGGGCGGGAACATCAATACCCAAGCAAGCAATCAACGCTAAACCGAGAGAAAATGAAATAGCATTAGTCCTCATGATGGCTACGAATGTCGCTTATCTCAATTTAAAAAAAAGACGATTGAATCGGCTTTAGTTCAATTTGACGGGTTCGAAATCAAGTAAGTGCTAAGATAAATAACTGGATTTAATTTCGCATAATTTATATTATGTAAAATGCGAAACTATGTCTGCTATAGTTGATCCACAAATCAGGACAATAGTTTAAGCTAGTGCCAATTGGTTACGCAATCAACGCGGTTACGATTATGAACAAGCGCGTTGGGAACAGAACGGTGACCAATGGACCATGCATAAGGGTAAATGGAAGCGTGGACAATCTAATCGTCACCATGATCGAGACCGCGATGGTGTCCGAGATCGTAACGACAGACAGCCGAATAATCCAAGGCGGCATTAAACCACCGTTGTTGTTCGTTACCTGCTAGTCAACTGTAAATAACCTCACCTGCACTTTTCGTCAAATTGCAGGTGATCTTTTTATGCCAGCTTAGTTCGTTTTCTTGAAATTCCATGTTGGCTATTTATGCCCATCCCCTCGAAATGGTAAAAGTTTCTTTTTAACCTTGTTTTTACCAACTATCTGTTATTAGTTTTTTCATCAAAATTGCATGTCATCCGTTATTTATTTGTAGGTCATCTGCACCGAAATGGTGTTCGACCACAGAGCTTTTACCTTTTCGAGGGAATGGGTAAGCTTTCGACACATCACCTTATCTTTTAGCAGCCGCCCCTGATTCCTCCTTCATTGAGGGTTGGCCGGGATTCTGGAAATTTTCGCCAAAAAATCAACTAACCCATTGATATAAAAAGATATTCCACTTCAAAAAACCGAATACTTTTTTTGCCATAACAGCACTAACTACGTTGGCGTTTTAGATGATCGGCTAGATTACTTAAAATTCCGTAGAAAGCAACTAGAGGATCGGCCAGGATTCCTTAAAAATCCGCAGAAAGTATGGTAACTATTCAATTTTATTTAAAAATTCAAAATTGTTATATTTTAACAACTATCGTCGCGTTCTTCGGCGACGACACCGGCCGCTCGATTTCCTTTAAGTTAGCCTCCCTCCTTCACAGCACGCGCATCCAGTTTTGCACGGATGCTCTGCAAGGCAATATCCAGACGCCCCAAAGGTGGAGGAAGCAGTTCCGGGAACAGCGAGCTAAAACCAGGGGCGCGACCAAGGAATTGCGACACCCTGATTAATGCACCGAGGGAATCACATTCGCCGAGCTCAAGTCGTTTATACGTGCGCAGCGGAATGCCGCATTCAGCTGCGAAAACGACCTGAGTCAAACCAAGACGCCGACGCTCAAGGCGCACGCGGTCGCTAATAAGCTTTTGAACGGCCTGGACGCTTAATTTGTTCGCCTGATCGAAAGAAGGTAACGGCATTTTGCTAGGTGCCAATTTTGGCACCAGATTATGTGGATAACTTTAGTATGGCACAAATTAGGCTTATGATGAGTCAGCCTTGAAAGCTAAATTTGCAACATGAATCCACCAACCTTGCAAATCTTGGCTTTGACTTCCAATATTGATGAGCGCACAATAGAAATTAGCACTCAAAGGGAGCGAGTGCTAGCGGACTCCTCAGGACGTACGTCCTGAGGCGAACAAAATGACATAAAAACGCCATTATGCGATTGCGGAATTGCAGTTTGTGCGTCTTTCACTGTTTCGTCAATGCTGTTTGTGCATACAGTACAGTGATAACCAAGTCATCCGTGCATATAACCTTATGAAAGCACGAAATAATGACTCAGTTTACCTTAGTGAAAGATAGGGATCTGCCAAAGGGTATTCATGCCGACGTGGCGCTGCCGAATACCGAGCTTGGTCATCTGTGGGACTCCATTATCCTAGCTCCAGAAATCAAAGAGCGGCTTGTATCGCAGGCCATTCTTAATTTTACGATCCGTCCCAAGGTGTCGCGCAGCATACTGCCCCTCCATGGCGTTTTGCTCTTGGTCGGACCACCAGGCACCGGAAAAACGTCGCTGGCCAAAGGCTTGGCAAATCGCATCGCCGAACTGCTGAAGGGGCAAAAAATGCGTTTATTGCAGGTCGACCCGCACGCCCTGACTAGCTCCGCGATGGGCAAAACGCAACGGGCTGTATCAGAACTGTTCTCGCAAACGATTGCCGAATTCGCGGCAACAGGGCCGACTATCGTTCTGTTGGACGAAGTAGAAACGCTCGCGGCCGACCGCGCAAAGATGAGCATGGACGCCAATCCGGTCGACGTACATCGCGCAACAGACGCGGTTTTGGTTCAGCTTGATGCGCTTGCCGAGCGCTTCCCGAATCTGCTGTTCGTGGCGACCAGTAACTTCCCACAGGCGGTGGATGCCGCGTTCACCTCTCGCTGCGACCTGGTGCTGCAGATCCCCTTGCCCGACGCCAATGCCTGCCGGAAGATTTTGGCAGATTGTCTGTCAGGTCTGGCTGAAACATTCCCGAATATTGGTAAGCTGCCGTCGATGTCGGATTTCGGCGCCTGCGCCGCTGCTTGCGAAGGACTTGATGGTAGAACGATCCGCAAAGCAGTCGTTAATGCGCTGGCGCAGCGAAAGGAAACAGCTATCAATCCCAATCTTCTCAACACCGATGACCTTATCGCAGCGGCTGAGCAAGCAAAGCTGAGTCGCAATAGCGGAGGTAAATAATGGCGACCGTGATCCGAAGAACATTCCGCAGCAGTCCTTTTCGCAACACCCACGACACCTGGATGGCAATTGTGGACCTGCTCACTGGCGGCCAGTCATCTGAAGCTAGAAAAGTCTTAATCGCCGTCGCAGGAGTAGCCGCTAGCTGCATCGCCGACCAAGCCCCTCAGTCAGTGCCGATTGTCGTGACCTGCAATGGCCCCAGGACGCGTATCTATTGCCTGTACGACGATGACGCACTCGATGGCGCCGATGCGCAGGAAGGCGCGCTCGGATTTGATGCGCTCCAAGGAGACTGGGCAATTTCCATTCCGTGCCACAAGGACGAGCTGCCCTGGGTGGTGGACGCCCTAGCGGAACACACGACCAGAATCACAGCGCGCGACATGGCTGGCGGCTTGGCGGCCGACGAAAAAGCCGCGGCCAGCAACAGCCTAGTGCTCGACGTCGAGGAGTTCATGAAATGAGCGCCGTCTCCGTCTACACCTACACCCACTCGGTGACGTACGTCTCCGATAACATCCTGAAAAGCTTCCGTGACATCATCCGGCTTAGCGGGCTCAATCCAAAGGAACTGGTCGATACCTGGGATAGTAAATTGCGGGCACTGAGCACATGGATCGAATCGAAAGATCTCGAAAAGGTCATCTTGGAAATCTATCACCCGGTCACTGATAAACTGATCACCCGGTGGGAGATGGACGTTGTCTATAACTGGTCCACTGACGAAGGTACCTTCTACGCCGATACGGACCAGTTGCGCTACGCCATTTTGAAAGCCGGCGTCATCCCTGGTGTGGCGAAGTACGACATCTTCTTAAATACGAAGCCCGGCCGTCGCGACGTCACAGGCTGGGGGCCAGCAACCCTTCGATCAACCGATGGCATGGTTAAGCAGAGCTTGGGGTCAACCGTCGAACACAATGGCCTGGGCGCCCAGGCCGCGTACTGGAGAAAAGCATAATGTTGACTGTCAATGACGCCTTTCGCAAGTTTAAATCGCGGCTTGAATTGACCGACCGCGAGCAAACCAATGCCAGCCAACGCCACAAGGAGGTGCGTGACTACGTTGCGACCAAGTTTGCCGTCGATCGCGATTTCCTGACCGGCTCTTATGCGCGCCATACCAAGACGAAGCCGCTGAAGGACATCGACATCTTTTTCGTCCTGAAGACCTCAGAAAAGCACTACCGCGACAAGCACCCCTCGGTGATGATTGACGCCGTCTATGTCGCGCTTGTCGAAAAATATGGATCGTCCGCGGTGCGCAAGCAAGGCCGGTCGGTGAACATCGATTTCGGAGTCAAGCCGAACAGCGAAGACAAGACCGATCACCAGATCTTGAGCATTGATGTGGTGCCGGCCTTCGCCGCGGGCGACGACTTCGAAATTCCCTGCACGGATACCGGCACGTGGATCAAGACCAATCCCAAGATCCATGCGGAAAAAGCGGTCAAAGCGCATGACGCGTATTCGAAGGAATGGAAAGGCCTGGTGCGCATGATCAAGTACTGGAACAACCACCCCAAGCATGGCGAAAAACCGGTGAAGCCGTCGTTCCTTCTTGAGGTCATGGCGTTGGAATGCCTGCATGGCGGCTGGGGTGGGCAATTTGACCGTGAGGTGCAGGCACTAGTCGCAACCTTGGCCGACCGAGTCGGTGATGTTTGGCCTGATCCGGCTGGTTTAGGGCCAGCGATCAGTAATGGCATGGACGACGCACGCAATCGGCGCGCGCAGACGCTTCTGTTGGAGGCCGGCCGTCAGGCAACCATGGCTATCGATCACGTTCGTAAAGGACGCAATGGTGATGCGCTGAAGATATGGCGCGAACTGTTCGGTCCGCGTTTCCCACTGTCGTAATCCCATACATGACTGGAAAAACAATGAGTAAATGGTCTTTATCCGCGCTGCTCGCGGGCCTGCACGAAGATATCGAATCACAGCTTGCGATCGCGCGGAAGGCGTTTGTCCATCCCGGAACAAAGGGCGATGCCACCGAAGCCGTCTGGCTGAAGCTGCTGCAACAATATTTGCCGCAACGATACCAAGCAGCATCGGCGCATGTCGTTGATAGCACCGGTGCTTTCAGCGATCAAATCGACGTTGTGGTGTTTGACCGTCAGTATTCGCCTTTTATATTCCGGCATGGTGATCAATTTATTATTCCCGCGGAAAGCGTCTATGCGGTGTTTGAGGCTAAACAATCAATCAACGCGACAATGGTAACGTACGCGCAGGAAAAAATTGCTAGCGTGCGGCAACTACATCGGACTAGCCTGCCGATTCCCCATGCTGGAGGAACTTATCCGCCGAAACCGTTGACGCCAATTCTTGGCGGCATATTGACTCTTGGAAGCGACTGGAGTCCACCACTTGGTGATGCGATGATCACCGCTCTTCTGGGCTGCGATGCAGGAGGCAAACTCAACCTAGGCTGTGTCGCATCCCATGGCGTGTTTGACTATGACGATGCGAACGCTACGTATAACATTCACGCATCAGGCAAGCCAGCCACTGCTTTTCTTTTTGAACTAATTGCCAGACTTCAGGCAACCGCGACGGTTCCAATGATCGATATCCGCGCCTACGGCGCATGGCTAGATGTCTAATTGAGGAGCGGCCAAAATTCATCTCTATTAGAGGGTTGGCAGGGATTCGGCTAAAAAACAGCAGAAATCAATCTAAGTGTTTGATTTGAAAGAAATCTGTACTTTTCAAAATGGTTAAGCTTAATCATTCCCAAAAAAGCAAAATTGTTTAAGGCCAGTGTGGCAAACTACACTTTTAACATTGAAAGATGTAGTTTGTAACACTGTTGTGTTCCCCATGGAAATCGAGGGCGGAACGAATAAGTCCAGTATTCTTGCCGAGCTTAGCTATTAACAGAACTAAAAAGCATCTGTTTGTTTAGGGTCAACTTGATCTGACAGTTACCCGTCTTGATATGCGGAATTGTCAGATCCTGACCTCAATTTTTTCATAGACTCAGAATGGAACAGCGTGCGATGTCACAGGCAAAATAATAGCGGTGGCACCCGTAGACCGCCTGAACATTGATGTCGGCAACTTGTTTGATGCCAATCTACCAATCAATGTGCCCCTCTATATCTCTTCACTTGCAAGCTGAAGCTTTGCCCTGAATTGATCAATTTGTGTTGAGCCTACTACGCGTCACTTTATTTTAATGCACCCGTCACTGATTCCTCCTTCTTTTTGATTCCTAAATGCCCCTGTAACTCGGTCAGGATCATTTTTTGAGTATCAAGCACTGCTGTGGATCTGGCAAATTCCAACTGTTGCTCATGAATTTGCGTCTTCAATTCATTGTTTTGCACTGAAATTTCGGACAATTGATTTTTGAATTCAACTATGACGACATCTTTTGTTGCTAAGTCAGACTCCAGCAAAGGAATACGGCCCGCGGCGATCTTAAGAGACTCAATCTCACTAATATGCTTGCGCTCGGCACTTTGTAGCTGATAAAGCGTTTTTTGTGTCAGGGAAAGCTCAGCAACTAACCTGGCGCCATCCTGATTGAGCCCTGTTATCTCGTTTTGCTTGAGCACCAGACTTTGCTGCAATTGGCGAATTTCACCTTGTAACTGCTGGATCTGATGTTCATGGCGTCGAATATCCTGGTCACGCTGCTCCTTTACTGATTCACGATAATGTTCTAAAGCCTCCCGCGCATGGGTGTGTTTGGCTTCCAAAGATTGCCGGTGCGCCTCGTTTTCAAGCAGACGTTCTTTCAGATCTGCCACTTGTTGCTCCAGTGTGTGGCGTGTAATGGTTTCACGTTGCATTGACTCTGCAGTTCTGGTGTGCGCCGCCACTTCGTCTTGCATCCTAGCCAAGGCTTCACTTAGTTTTTCGCTTAATGCCACATTGGTAGCGGTTAAAGCCGCGATTGATGCGTTGAGCTGTCGTTCTTTCTCCGTACTTTGCGTTTGTACTTCGCTAATCCGCTCATTAGCCTCATCTTCCAACTGAACAGCCAGGCGAGCAACCAGATCATGCAAGGCTTCACTGATGGATGCTTTTCGATCGACCATACCGCCATCTTCGGTCTCTAATTCTTTGAGGTATTTGTGGATTGTTGATTTGGATCCTGTGTTTCCGAGCTCAATACGAACGGCATCGACGGAGGGATGTCGCCCCTGTGAGATTAAGGAATCGCGTGCTCTTTTTACTTCTGATTTGTACAGGCCAGTTCGAGACATATCATCACTCCATTGAATATCGTAATGTATTACATACCACGTAATTACATACTATTTACTTATATTTCTCAAGGGATTTTTTCTTATTGTTGGTGGCGGATAATATAGAGTTATCCTGTGTGATGTGTGAAAAATGGGATAAATTACTGA
>CAYXJI010000025.1:0-692 GCA_964465175.1 uncultured Burkholderiaceae bacterium
CAAGCACTGTCTTCGTCGGCACGCCTAGCTGGGACAATTTTGCGTAAGTCCTAAGAAAATGAAGGAATTGTTGCCAATCTTCATCGTCTAAAAAAATCCGCACACGCATCGCCGCGCGAAATGACAGGATAGAGACCTTTGCACAACCGTAGCGAGCGGCCGAAGTTTCCATTGAGGAGCGGACCTGTGCTAGAGCACTTGCTACCACCGGAAATTCATAATTCGACCGCGCACTAACTTGTGCTGAGCGCTCTCACAAGCCTTTCAGTTTGAGCGCCTCCATCTCAAAATCGCCGTCATCATGCAAACGCAGCCAACCATCAAATTTCCCCAGGCCTAGCGTCTTAGCCAACGACAAGAGTAAGCTTTGTCCCGCTCTCGGGCGATCTGGCATAAGTTGATAAACTGGGTCGGCAAATGCTTGCGCTGGCGTGACAAAAGTCCAACCCATCGCTTTAAATTGCGTGATCACATCGTCTAACCACAGAGCATTGACCAGGTTATGATGAAGCAATAGCACCTGTGGAATATCGCGCCCTTGTAGTTTGTAGGATAAATCGCGGTAGGCCAAAGCGCGCTGTTTGATGTGCGCTAAGTAGGCGAGTTTGATTTCGGTGACATCGGCTTGACTGTCGCGTTTTAAGACTTCAAGCAGCTTTTCGTTGAAACGCCAATCGCTGGTATCTAAACTC
>CAYXJI010000025.1:702-17739 GCA_964465175.1 uncultured Burkholderiaceae bacterium
ATTGCT
The DNA here is from genome assembly GCA_964465175.1 of uncultured Burkholderiaceae bacterium. Lineage (GTDB taxonomy): Bacteria > Pseudomonadota > Gammaproteobacteria > Burkholderiales > Burkholderiaceae_D > Undibacterium. Next base: position 709 of record CAYXJI010000025.1, read on the forward strand.
GCTCTCGCAAAAAATTACGCATGCCTTCACGTTTTTCTGGCGTATCTCCTTCACGCAGATAGGTGTAGCGAAACCATTTTTGATAACCGGGAAGCGTGCTGATGATCTTGTCGCACGCGAGTATTTCTTGTTGGTAGTGTGCCAAGCTAACACTCGCACTATTTAAGTCAGGATGATGCACGGTGTGATTGCCGATGGCGTGACCCGCATCGCTCCATGCTTTCGCCAAAGCATAACCGGCTGGCGTATCTGCGCCAAAACCCGCGGTCACAAACAGCGCACCTTTGAGTTCATGTTTTGCCAGTGCAGCTAACATTGCTTGATTGCGCTGCGTGGCACTCATCTGTGGCATTGCTGCTAAATTTGGCCCATCATCAAAAGTCAGCGCAACGGACTGCGCTGCAGCGATTTGATGCGTTGAGGCCAAACAAATAGCGACGAAAAAGACGCTCCACAAACGGATGCCACTGAACCGGACTTGCTGCCAAATACTCACCATCGTTGTTCCTTCCAAAAAACACATTAATAAAAATTATAATTCGACCTTACTTCGTGACAGAGAAATTTATTCGATCACCTTCAATCGCGCATCTTGACAAGCAACACCTTCTTGACCCAGCCAAGCTTTATCGAGTTCGCATGCTTTTGACCTATAAGCTTGCATTAGTTCTTTTTTTCTCTCTGCGACTTGCTTCGTGTTTTCTATTTTCTGAGGGATCTGGTCGCCAGTTAGCGCCTGACGAAGGCTATTAAGTTCAGCGGAATTTGGTACATGTGCTGCCAGCCAATCGATGACGCGTTTGCCATTGCCGCGTTGTTTTAGCTTGATGTACAAATCAGCCAATAGCAACTTGGTAGCGATCAACTCGGATGGGGCAATCTGCTTCAAAGAACCGTCGAATGCGATCAAGACATGGGCAACGCTTTGTGGTGAGTAGTCACCTGTTTTAGGATCACTTTTGCTCAGATAATCGCCTTGCGCTTCTTGAACAATAAAATGGCCTAGGATCTGATTGTTCGCTCGCTTTAGCAGCATAGTGACGTAGGTTGACTGCGGATAGACCTTGAGGAAATCACTAATCGGATCTAAGCTTTTACTGAGGTAACAAGAAAAATCTCCCTCACATTCACCACAAGGCGTAATCCGCATGGTTAGATACGCGGCGGCTTGTGCGTAGTTTGATTGAGGATAACGCTTTTTGACAGCCAAAAAATGTCGCCCAGTGTAATTCCCGCCGTAACAAGTCTCCCACGTATTGAAATCCAGCTTGTGCTGTTCCACATAAGTATCAAACCGTTGCGATCGTTTCTCGTGATCCTTGTCTTTTGCTTGGACGGAAACAGACGCTTGATTGGCGGCTTCTGCCAGCGTGTTCAATTGATTAGTCAAGGCACCGATCAATAGTAGACGCAATGCGCTATCGTTCACGTCCGCCGATAAGCCTAGTTTATTCAGGCTAGCTATCGCGGCATACGGATCTTGATGCGCCAATTGTATGTGCTTGCGCCAAATGACACTATCGAGCAATTCGCGATTTTCGGCACGTGCTGCGAACGCCACTTGATACCAATCCAACCAAAACATCAGCGCTTCATCAATAAAAAGATCATATAAATCGGCTGCTTGCTTCTCCTTTTTCTGCCGCTGAAAATCCTCGTTACGTAATTGGTTTAAGTCGCTTAGAAGTGATTGATGCTCTGCATAAGTAGCAGCGTTCCGGTACTTTTTTAGAATAACTTGCGGACGCTCACAGGCAGGATTACTGGCATCAATATTTCCCCATTCACACGGCAAACGTTCTTGAGAAGTTACAGGCAACGACGGCGCACTTAGCAAAATGAGTAAGATGAGTTGGGGGACGTGCGTGAGCATTTTTCTCTTTGTGTCTTTTGTCGGTTGATGGAAATAAGTTGGACTTTGCTTGGTACACGGCTAAGCTGCTTACATTTTCAGGAAAAACGCTGGTGAAAGCGACCTTAAACGCGTTTGAGGACAGATCCATAGAAAAGTGCAATTATTTACTTTAGCGTTCAACTTTTCAATTTGTTTCTAATTATGCTGTCTGCAGAACTCAGCATCCTCTTCTGTGACTGTGAGGCTGATTGTTACTTAAATCGAATGGATTTATGCGGCTTTTTGTGTTTTCTCTGATTCTCCTTTTTCGCCTTGATCTAGCTCGGGATTGAGATGGACGATGTCCACTCTTTTCCACTCTTTTGAGGCTCCACGCTAATGCTTGGGATGGCGTGCTTAGGCGGCTGGGTAGACCTCCGCATGTTTTGTTAGTAAGGCGTGATCAAGTCCATCAAAAAAATGGCGTCAAATCTTGATATGCAATATTCCTTAATTGAATACGCTATAGCAAGATTGCTCCCCAAATCTTACGCCCGCGACGTCCCTGTGACCTCGATTCGTTTCCGATAGCATCGCGCTCTGCGATTTCACTGCCGCTCATCGCGCATTCAACACGGACGCCGAACTCACGGTCTTGTCTTATTTTAAGGCTTGACCACAACTCCATCTTTCATCACAAATTTCACTTGCTCTAATACCAGCAGATTCTCTAAGGGATTGCCCGGCACAGCAATAATGTCGGCGATTTTCGATTTCTCTAGACTACCGATTTTCGCGCCCCATCCCAAGAGTTCAGCAGCATGGATGGTGCTTGTGCGAATCACCTCTGCCGGACTCAAACCGGCCATCGCATAGACACGCAATGGTAAGAGTGAACTTTGGCCGCGTGTTAAGGTGCCAGCTTGTTGGTAGGAATCACTGCCAAAAACAATTCTGACACCCGCCGCTTTAATTTTAGCAATTCTCTCAGCCGCCAGTTTTTCGACATACTTGAACATGTTTAAACGCGGCTGTTCAGATTCACCTATTTCTTTTTCGTTGGACTTCCCTAGGTAATACCATGCAGGAAAATCTGTCGGCACCATGGCGATATTTTTCTTTGCCATCAATTTTAGAAGTTCATCGGAAATCCCATACCCATGTTCTATCGAGTCCACACCAGCCTGCGCCGCCAGCATTGCCGCTGGTTCGGTGCCGGCATGCGCAGCGACTTTGATTCCGACTCGATGTGCTTCATTGACGATCATCTGCAATTCGTCCAGTGTCAATAAGCGCGACTCTGCATCGACAATCACCTTAATCACATCGGCACCGTCAAAGATGGCATTACGAACCGCTTTACGTGCTTCTTCGGGTCCGCTAATCACGGCGTATTCCTTGTCGATCAAGGCGTGGGTTTCTTTCGTCAACTTGTTGAATTGTCCGCCAATCGGCGCCAAGGCACGCGTCGACACCAACATGCGCGGTCCCTGTATCCAAGATTGATTAATAGCATCGCGCAAGTCAACGTCGGCATTCGTACCAGAGTTACCAAGGTCACGCACCGTGGTGATACCTGACATCAAATCTTCGCGTGCCATAGTCACGCCCAACAATGCTCGCTTCGCATCCGACATCGTGGAAAGTGTGTGCACCATATTGCCAGACTCACGTATGCGCGCCGAAGTTTCAAACGAAAGATTGTGTAGCAAGTGAGTATGCGCATCGATCAACCCCGGCATTAAAGTGACATCGCCGAGATCAATCTGTTTGGCGCCGAGGGGAATCTTAATGTTCTGCCCAAGCTCCGTGATTTTGCCCTTCACAACCAAGACTATCGGATTGTTCACGATCGTCCCTGATTTTACATCCAACAAACGCGCTGCCTTGAGCGCAGTGATTTCACTTCCATCCGCTGCGGGCGACAGAGTAGCACCGTTAGCGATACTTGCGGATGTCATTGTTGCCAGCACTAAGGACGTACACAAAAAACGACTTAAGAAACGCAAACTCATCGATTACCCCCAGCACAAAAGAGGGGCAATTATGTAACTAAAAATCAATAAGGTAAAGGATTGCTTTTTGTCAGGAACTCACAACCAAAGAGCAAGCAAAGGGATTCGCATCGCCTTGTTTCCACAAGCTTAAACGGACATCGCAAGATGCCCCGTCGGCCACGCATAAAGTTAGCGGGAATCCTGCAACATCTAGTACAAAGGGCGTCTATCGAGCGCTGGGTTTATTACCAAAGAATTGGTGTCAAGACTTGATGTGCGAAATTCCATAATTGAATACGCAATCGCAAGATTTGACCCTAAAGTTTTACCTATTTTTTGCCAGGCGATTGAGGTTCGATTGCGAGTGAGGGTGCGCACAAATGGGAACGCGCGATAAGGCCGTGTGCCGCTTGACCGAGGCGGCAAATCGGTGCAGCAGCACAGAATGGGAGGAGCCTCAGCTGTTTAGTGCAGAATTTCCTTAGGATTTGCGATGAAGACGGATGCACTTTTCGAGCGTGTTTTGTTGCGAATGAGGCGCTAATAGCGCGCTATTAGCGAACCGTTAGCAACGAAGCGTAGCAAAAATAGCCGAAAATGCGCCGTCAGTACGCCAATAGCATTGCAGGTGCGCCTAATGGAAACTGGGTTTAGTGCTTGGCCCAAGACTGTCCGTTGTCGATGGACCTGTAAGTGCTTGAGACTAGTACGCTGGCCGACATGCGGGCAACACGATCGAACAGGATTGGGGTAGACCCAAGTTTGCGCCAGCTCAAGCCACCATCCTCGGTACCCCACAGCGAAGCGGTGAATTCACCGCCTTCTTTGGTGCGAATCGAATCGATACGCGTGGCCAAACCATGGGTGCGGGAGGTCATTTGAATGCGCTGAAATTTGTCGGGTCCGGCGCCTTCGCGCCAAGTTTTTCCGTAGTCCGAGGACACACGCATGACCTGAGGGTTATTGCGCTTCGCGCAGGCGCAGACCACCCATCCTCCCGGTGCCAAGGCTGCCACGCCAGCGCCATTCTTCCAATCGGCTGGCACTTCTGATTCCGACCAGGCCTTCTTTGCCCCGTCGTAGTGATGGAGCGTGGTACCTGCACTCCACCCATACGAATGCTCGAGGAGGCTGATGCCGTCGGCCTCAGCGAGCATTTCAAACGACGAGTACCCAACACGACTAATACTGAACCGTTTGAGTTCCACCCAAGGCGCAGTTGCCGCCACGCTGGCTCGGTGCAGCAGGATGGCTTCCTGTTCGTGCCGAACCAACACATGCAAACCTTGGGGGCCCATACTGATCTCAAGCGGCTTGCTGTTCAAGTACGGCAATTGCAATGTTTGCCACTCGCCGGCTCCGGGCGATAAGACAGCAAGCAAACCCATGCTCGCGCCACCGACCAGTGTGCCGTCCTCTCCGACCGCCATGGCACGGATGGAGCCACTCAGGCCCGTGTTGATCCAGCGGGTGCTCCCGTCATCGGTCGTGAGACGAATTCGCCCAAGGGCAGCGCCTCGGTACAACTGACCATCCGCGCCCAAGATGGGCTTGCTTCCCTGCGGCAGCAATTGCGGCATGACCTCGTTCAGCGCAAGGAGCGGCACTTGTGGGGCGCTGAGCCAAGCCTCCCCTTCTCGGAGTACGCGCAGCTTGGGTAGTTTAGCGCGCAACAACTCAATAAGGCGCGCAGACTCTGCTGGCGAATAGGACCAAATAGCCTGCATCGCTTGTTCAGACTTGTAGGCGCCCATGCTATTGACTGGCAAACCTTTTGCCACGTCGGTTGAAAGGGTGATGACTACCCCTAAGTCCGAGACCGCGCCGGGCTGTATCTCAAACTGTTGAACGCCCCCCAAACGGAGCGCAAAATTCTCACTGGAGTATTTGCTGCCGAACTGGTCGGAGGTTTGCTTTGGCAGAAACACGTGCAGGTTCCACAGGGCGTATTTACCAGCGGGTAGTTTTGCAAAAAATAACGAGTAATCGTCTTCGCGGTCGGCGATATTGACGACGGTAGTCCCTTTCTCATTTCCGTCCTTTAGCATGCCCAAGCCCATCCAATTCGGGGGCGTGCTGCCGTAAACTGTTTTTGGCATGACAGCCTTCAGAATAATCAACCCTTCGTTGTCGGCCAGCGTGAGATTCTTGATCTGCTCATCCAGTGAGGGTTTGGCATATCCGCTAGCTACCGTCAATAACAGCATCGCCGTCAAGATCAATCGATTCAATGATTTCATGGGGAGATCTCTTAAGTTATGAAGATTGGAAATACGCGTTAGCCCCGTTCTTTGAAGTGGCGACACGATAGATTGCCCCGGAAAAGGCTAAGCGTAGAGGTCTGGGCATGTTGGAATTGTAACGCAGAATGTGTCATTACAAGACATGACCCCTTGCATGCTACTCAAGCACCTTGAGCTGGATATTGGCCGTTGACCGAAGCTAAGTAAGTAAAAAAGTCTTGCGATGTATTGACATTGGTTTCCATGGAAACTACACTGGATTTAGTTTCCTGGGAAACCTAATGAATAAACTCAAAACTCAAACCGAACCACCAACTCTGGAAGCCCATTTGGGCTTCTGGCTGCGCTTTGTGTCCAATCACGTATCTATGCGCTTTCAGCAACTGTTAGAAGAAAAGGGCGTTACGGGGACAGAGTGGGTAGCAATGCGGACACTACTCTCGCGGGGCGAGACCACGCACGCAGAATTGATCGATGCGCTAGGAATGACTAAGGGTGCGACCTCCAAGGTCATATCCAGATTGGAAGAGAAAGGGTTGGCCGTAAGGCAATTAGCAGATGGTCGTGCTCGTGAGCAAAGTCTTAGTCTTACGGCGGCCGGTAAAGCATTGGTGCCAGAACTGGCATCAATGGCCGATGCCAACGATGCCCACTTTTTCGGACACCTGCACGATATCGAACGCCAAGCACTTACCCAAGCGATGCAAGCCTTGGTGCAACACCATCAACTCAAAAATATCCCAACCGCCTGACCCATCAGGTATTACGTCAACTGAAAGAAGTCCATGAACGAAACCACTCTTTCCATCATCCGCTCCACCTTTGAAGCATCTAATTTGGGCACGATCCACTTTGGTCAAGTCATTGGTCAATTGATTAGTGCTGGCGTTGAGTCTTACCATGTGGACTACCGCAGCGGTCGAACAACCTATTATCTACCCGACGGTAGCACTATTGACTTCACATTCGAGCGTCCGCATCACGGCATTGCCGATGCATTCGATCGTGAAGCAATACGCGACGCCATCAAAGACGCACAGCAGGGCAGTGTCATGTATCCCGAATTTAAAACTCTGTCTCAGCGCGCTGGCTGCGCAGCGTACACTGTCTGGATTGCCGGCCGTCACGTGGTTTACCTCGGTCGCCAAGGAGAAACACATATAGAGCGGTTCCCCGACTAGACCTTTCAAACACAACCCAAATTAACTATAACCACACTTTGCGGTCAGCACACACTTTGGGTAGAGTAGAGAGCAGCCACCGGTTTTCCGATGTTTTTCACATCTAGGCATGCGCTGATTTCCAGCCTGCTTTTGTTGGCATTTTATATAGCCCATAATGCCCATACAGTTTGACACTCGGGAATCGGCCTTCGCCGATGCCTCTGTCTTTCACTTTATGGCGTAGCATATTGGTGTCAAGTCTTGAATCCACTCAAAAGCCGACTTGCCATCAAATAATGCAAGCCGGAAAAACGCGCCATGACAACATTTCTATTGAGCGTTGATACTCAAGGTTTTCTGATTCTTTAAACTAATCCACTGCGACATATCTTGTGTACTTTTGTGCAAATGGGGGCGTAACATCGCACCGGTAAAATTCTGCTGCCGTCGTTGTGCTTGTTGTTCGCGTGCGAGCTGCAGACTTTGCATAAAATGTTGGGCGTTCAGCTGGCGATCAAAATAGCGCTGTAAGATTTCCTGCGCTTGCTGCTGCGAGCGTAGCCACAATGCTTGGTCTTGATAGAGTTGCGCAGCAGCTAGTGCAAATGAGTCACTCTCATCGGCGACCAAGCCGCCCCAAGGCAAATCGCCGCACATTCCTTCTATGCCGATCTGACTTGTTACGCTCGGCGTTGCGGCCGCTAGCGCATCGGCTAGCTTGCCTTTAAGCCCTGCGCCAAAACGCAAAGGTGCCAAGCAAACCCGTGCTTGCGCTATCACTGCTTGCGCATTCTCGGCCCAGCCACGTACATGAAAACCGTGTTCAGGCTGATGTAAACGCATGGCTTTAGGCGGTGGGTAGGCGCCATAAATATGCAATTGCGCTGTGGGCAAGTGCTGACGCAAACGTGGCCAGATCGCATGTTTTAGCCACAGCACGGCATCCCAATTCGGGGCATGCCGAAAATTACCAATGCTGACAAAACCTTGCCGCTTTTCGTAGGGCAAAGACAGTGTGAGATCTGGTTCTGGCACTAGCATCAAATGGGTATGGCACAACAAAAATGCGGGCAAGGAAAAATACTGACACAACAAATTCATCTCAAACGAGGAGATCATTAAACTCAAGTCACAACGATAGATCGCCGCAATTTCGCGTTGCGCCACATCGCTATCCGCCATCCATTGATACAAAGTCGCGGCATCGGCTTGTACCGCAGGTACTTGATGACGCTCGACTTCTTTGGCAAACGTCGACATAGAATGCTTGAGCAATTGCTGGCGTGCTTCACGTAAGCTATGTAAATCACAGGTATCGAGCACGCGCAGCGCTTGGGGACAATAGTGCGCCACCCGCCAGCCAAATTGCTCTTCTGTAAAGAAGCGATCAAACACCACGAGATCGGGTTGATAGGCTTGCAAAAAAACATCGAAGCTATCGCAATTAATGGCGATCGTTTTTTCTTCTATGCCAATTGCGGCGAGATCACTGCGATGTTCCGATAGGCTGGCGGCACTGGCGAAAATCACTTGCCAATTTTGTTGCCGAAACAAGCGCAAAAATTCCATCGTACGACTACCAGCGGCAGACGAATTCGGCTCTGGCCAAACAAAGCCTAAGTACAATACTTTTTGCATAAATCTTGGAGGATGAATTACTCGGGCCAGATCGATAAGACCAATTGCTCGATGTCATTGGGGTCGGCGAGTTTGCTCTTCGCTTCTTTCCAAACTGGCGGCTCGGGAATCACTTTTTCGGTGTGCTTGGGCGTCTCTATTGCCATCTTAATGGCAAACACGACGATGCCATTATCGACCGCGAAGGGACGCAATTTTTTTATCGCCTCGACGATTTCGTAATCATAAAATTCATGTAGCACTGGTGCCATATCCAACCAGACGGCGACTTCCTGATCGGACCGCACTGCGACCACAATATAGCCATTCCCTGGTTTGATTTGCGCCTTTTTGAGTACCTTCGCCACCACCGTTTGCAAGGCGCGTGTGTAGGTAGCCATTTCCTCAAAATTGACCTTCTTCGTTTTTAAGACCTCTTCTTCTTGAAAGAAATAAACGGAGTCAAAACGCGGTACGATATTTGCCTCACACGCAAGCAGGCTCAATATGAGCGCAGTCAATAGGGCAAACAAGGAGAAACGAGGCAGACGATGCATACAACACCTGTGTGAGTGAGCTTACTAGACAGCTTCTAAAATAGCACTCCCAAATAGTCCCCGCGACATGCCAACGAGCTTACGGGGACTGGGACGGTATTACGTGATCAACGACGATTAAGCCTTGGAAACAAACACACCAGCGCTACGATCTTTTTGTACTGTATCCCATGCAAATACTTGCCCATTCATCGCAACATACACACCGGGCGCGAGTAACTGGGCGACACCACAGGCAAAACCTAAATTGAATAAGGCATCCGAATTCGCGATTTCATACGGAATCATCGCGCCCGTAAAGACGATCACTTTATCGAGTTGTGCTGCACCTAGTACGTGAGCAGTTTCGCGCATGGTGTCGGTACCATGAATAATCACGATCGCGTTTTCTGCCGACTGCTTGCATGATGCAAGAATTTCTTGGCGATCTTTATCCACCATATCGAGCGAATCGATCAAACTGCTACGCACCTCTAACTCGACTGGCACCGTCAGACGCGCGCGTTTCAACACATCCGGCAATTGGCTTTCTGTGAAAGTCAGCTTACCCGCCAACTCGTCATAATGTTTATCAAACGTGCCGCCAGTTGCGATAATTCTTAATGTCATACTCTTCCTTAATTTCTATTGCTTACTTAGGGCTAATCGGCAGCTCACTGCTTAAATATAATTCCTCAACCTTGGTTCTAGCCCAAGCCGTTTTACGCAAAAACTTGAGGCTAGACTTGATACTCGGGTCTTTCAGAAAACATCCTAGCGGTATCAACTCCCCTAGCCTTTCCCAACCATACTGCGCGACCAATTCGTTTAGCAGCGCTTCTAAAGTGACACCTTGCAAGCTGCGCGTCATGCTTACTTCTTCACCGAGACTAATTCAACATCAAAGACCAGATGCGTGTTGGGTGGAATATTGCCCGAGCCTTGCGTGCTATAGCCTAGATACGCGGGAATCAATAACGTACGTTTGCCACCTACTTTCATGCCTAACAAACCCATATCCCAACCACGAATCACTTGGCGCATACCGAGTTGTATGCTGAGCGGCTTACCGGCATCAAGCGAGCTATCAAACTTCGCACCATGCAGATTTAAAGCCTTGTGGTTGTACAGCCAACCGGTGTAATGCACTTCAACGGTATTACCATTGGCCGCTTCTTCGCCAGTGCCGACCACCGTATCGATTATGCCCAATTTGGTGATATGTAAAGGCGCGGGTGCTGGCGCTGCGGTTTGCGGCGTGCTCGCTGCATTAGCCTCTTGCGCCGTTGTTGTTGGCGTGGGTGACTGTGCGCTGGCAAGGGCAGAAAGAAAGATGCCGAACAAAAGACTGTATTTCATAAAACATTCCAAAATAAATTAATTGAGTGCCGCTAGCTGCATGATAATCCAAAACTTTAAGAATTTAAGAAGAAACTGAGCAGAAACTAAGCAGAAACTAAACTGAATCTGAGGGAAATTTAGGGAGGTGTTGGCGTTTTACCTTGCTGTGCCAATAGTGTTTCTAAGGCTGGCATCAAGGGTCCCAAGGTTTCTTGCAGCACACTACGCACTGTATCGACCACGATTTGGGTCTGTCTTTCGATTTCTATGTTCACGGCATCACCCACTTGTTTTTGCCCAAAGACGGTCATGCGTAGGGTTTCGGGAATCAGCCAAACTTCAAACCAATGCTCATCACGGTGGGCTTCTGCAATGGTTAAACTCGCGCCGTTAATGGCGATATAGCCTTTGGCAAAGATATAGCGCATCCATTGCGCAGGCACATCAAAGCGCAATACATAGTTGTTTTCAATTAGTCGAATTTGCGCGATCTTCGCCACAAAATCGACATGTCCAGACAAAGGGTGGCCACCGATCTCGGCCCCCTCTTTGGCGGCACGTTCGACATTGACCTGCGCTTGTTCGGCATACCCACCTAGGGTGGTGATACTGAGTGTTTGCTGCATGATGTCAAACTCTGCCGCGTTCGGCATCAACTTGGTCACGGTCAAACAAACGCCGTCGGTGGCAACACTCGCACCAATCGCGAGATCGTGATCAAAGCCTTCGGGAAAAGCCAATTGCACGGTACGCAATCCAGTTTGATCGACAATTTTTCGGATGTGAGCGACGCCTTGCACAATTCCTGTAAACATAGGGTTCTTTCTTTGCTTGGTCTTCTATTTTGGCTTCAGGCTACAGCGCTAAGCTTGCGGTGCTTGAAACATCTCATGTGTCATATTCACAAAATGATCGCGCAACCATTTATGCGCAGGATTCCGCGCATCTCTTTCGTGCCACAACATGTCCACATGGACTTCGGGGGTTTCAAATGGTAATTCTTTCCACACCAATGCATCACTCATGCCAGTCGATGCGATGAAGTGCAAAGGTAAAACAGTTAGGAGATCAGAATTCGCCACTACTTTGCCGCCCGTAAAAAATTGATTTACAGTTAAGAGGATGCGACGTTCGCGTCCCATGCTCAACAATTCATCATCAATCAAGCCGTGCGCGCGTCCCGAAAAACTCACTAGACAATGATTCGCAGCGCAGTAATCATCTAAGCTCAAGTCTTGCATGGCGAGTCGATGATTTTTGCTCATCACACACACATAACGTCCAGAATACAAACGCTCGTGGCGAATTGGGCTGCGTGCAGCACCTTGGCCACCCGACAATTGTGCCACCACGCCCGGGAAAAATCCCACTGCAATATCGATATCGCCCTGTATTAATAAAGGACGCGGTTCGCGTGTTGTTAATGGCACCATGCGCGCGTTCATGTGCGGTGCTTCGCGTTCAAATGCGGTGATCAGGGTTGGCATCCACAAAGCAGCGGTCGAATCTGCCATCGCCATCCGAAAAGTCGCCACCGCTTTCGATGGATCAAAACTCGTCGGCGCAATCGCTGCTTCTAAGGTCGATAAGGCTTCGCGTATCGCCGGCCACAATATCTCTGCTCTGGGTGTGGGCTTCATGCCGTACGCGGTGCGTATTAAAAGCTCATCATTTAAGGAATAGCGCAAACGCTTAATGGCATTTGATACCGCAGGCTGCGTCATCGCCAGCTTGTCCGCGGCACGTGTCAAGTTTTGCTCGACCATCACCGTGTCAAATACGCGCAATAAATTCAGATCCAGGGTCAGGAAATTCATGGACACGCTCCTTTTCAAGTCTTGATTATCCCAGATTTAGACAAAAAAGTTGCAATGCACAAAAAATCCTATACAGTGAACCATTAAAGTTAAAAAATCAGTGCTCCTTCAACAGATTAAATACCATATCAGTGTTAGCATGGTTGGGTTATGGATAATCTTAAGAGCCCTTACTTAGATTTTCTTCAGCGCATGTGGTCAGCTAACAAAGATCATAAAAATATCAATAACACCAAATCCAAACTTGGAATCCAGTTTTCGTAAAGCTTTTTTGTACTTTTCGTACCGAGCTTTACTTTTCCCCTGTTTCAGGAGAATCAATAAATTAGCGGATTCCATATCGCTTTCAGATTTTTTAATTTGCATAAAATTTACTATGATTGGCGAGTGCAGGTGTCTACCACACTAACTTTGGCTGTTTCTTTTCCCAAAAGAACGCTGCACAAACTTAACGTTTCGACCCGGGTTTTCCGAAGATGCGCACGTAGGGGTGAGCCGACAGGACGATTCAGTCCATTGCAAAATTGATTCGATAAGTTAGTTTAGTCAGCACACCTATTTAACGTCGATACCAAGAATGCCGACTCACACATTTTCATGGAGGTGATCTAGCGAATAGAATAACTACTCCCACGTTGGAAAAGGATCTTCGTTGGTAGAGCACGATGTGAAGTCCATCGTCAACTCAGCATCTGTTAGCAAACATGCATTCAACGCTGAAACGATTTTCTCCTGTAGAAGCAATTGACCTATAAAGACAATTTCTTGCCGACAGTCGCCAAGATTTTCATGCCATTTTGTTTTGATCCAATCTAATGCCTCGGTATTTTGTGGCCATTCAGACTTTGGCGTGTACTGCCACCACTTGCCTGCATATTCATAGCGCATGATTCCACCAGCTTGATGCCATAAACCTATGCTTTCCATTCGGCTAGCAAGCCAGAAAAAACCCTTTGATCTTAGTAGATTACCGTACACCCAGTCAGCATGAATAAAATTCCAGAATCGCCGTGGATGCATAGGTCGTCTTGCTTGCCACACAAAACTACTAATCCCATACTCTTCTGATTCAGAGATTCGCTCTCCCCGCATGGGGGCAAGCCATCCCGGAGCCATCTGTACATCGACGAAAGAAAATGTGTTTGTATGTAAAATTTGTTCGAGTGGAACGATACCATTTTCCATTGCTAAGATGCGGGCAGTAGAATTGAGTGCCGAAAGTATGGCATGTAGTTCTTGGTATTCAGATTCATCTATCAGATCTATTTTGCTGATAAGAATAACATTGGAAAATTCGACTTGCTCAATCAATAAGTCTGCAATGGTTTTATCATCCTCTTGATCGAGTAATAAAGCTGCATTGCGATACTGCGTTAAAAAATCGCTTCCATCAACGACCGTTACCAAAGTATCTAAATAAGCGATATTGTCTAAAGTATCGCCTCCTGGCAGTGTAAAACTAAAGGTTTGTGCAACGGGCATGGGCTCCGAAATACCCGTAGATTCAATGAGCAAATAATCAAACTGCTGGCTCAATGCCAGCTTTTCAATTTCAATCAAAAGATCTTCTCTAAGCGTGCAGCAAATACAACCGTTTTGAAAGGAAATAATTTTCTGTTCTGTATGTATTATCTCCTGTGCCTTGAGTATAGACGTATCTATATTGACTTCACTCATGTCATTAACAATGACTGCAATACGGAGGCCATGTGACGATTGCAGCACATGATTCAGTAGCGTGGTTTTTCCTGCCCCCAAAAAACCAGACAATAAAGTTACAGGTAACTTTTTGAAGGAAGTTGGGGGCTCAATGTTTACCGTTGAAGTGAATGCATTTGCGCTCATTATGTTTTAGGCCCGCTTTGGTATTGGAGGAGTTTTTGCATGGTCTCAAGCACATCTTTGGGTATCGTATTGTCAAATGGTGGAAGTCCTAGTAAAGCCCTCTCTTGACGCATTTTCTCGTACAGTGCTGTTGCGCCCTTCTGTGCAAGTTGCTCTTCCTCTGAAGATAGAGGTTCAATACGCCTTACCAAAGTCAATAAATTATCCGGCACAGCCTCACCGCGCATTTTGTTTAGATAGGCATATTCATAAGCTTCAATCAAGGCCGTGCGAGTAGACGGAAGCGTTTTACCATGTGCTGTCACACCAATCTTTTGATACTGATCTAACTTGATCAAGGCAAGTTCATCTATGCTATTTGTATAACCACGCACAGTCGCCATCTGTAAAAGCTCTATGGTTTCTTTCAATTCCGGACTAGGAGGAACGGTGTATACGCGTATCTGTTTACGAAGTTTTTCTGCGAGAACCAAAGCAGCAATTTTATCGCCACTGGCAGCGAGCTGCCTCAACGAAGTCTCGTCAGAGGATTCATAGCCAGAATGAGCACTACGACTAACAAGCTCACCATTGGCAGATAGCGTTGTTTCGATTGGCAAACCCCTTGTTGCAATCCAGTCGCTTAATGTTTTGAGTTCGGCACTATTGACATCTAGCTTGATACTAGACGCGTCTGAAGACAATGGCACTGTCACTGTGGCTGGCGCTTTGGAATTTGATATTGAATTAGGTGTATTTTTGCTTAAGCTAGCAGCACTAAGTTGAACAGGCTGTTCTGGTTCTCTATTTTGATATAAAACAAGAACAGTGAAGCCCAACAGGCCAACGAAGCCCGCCGTATAGAAGAGTATTTTTTTCATAATTTAGGATTATTGGGACAAAAAACGTGTGCAATTAAGCGAACAATTGATGCTTACCTGCGCCAATACGCCTACCAGTGGTCAATATGCGTTGCGTTTTACTATGCGGTAAAAATCCAACACTAAAAATATTAATTGGGCTACGTAATGCAGAATTAGCGCCGCACTCTGTACAGCAATTTTTTTCTGGGTCACATGGCGCAGGATCGTTGGCTGGTGGATTATTGGTAAAATTATTGAGCATCTCTTTTTGCAAGCTACTTTGCCCCGTAAAATCCATAGGGAAGCTACCTGGAACATACGATACTCCGAGTCCAAATTGGTTCTTAATAACAATCGTAAATGTAACCATGCCAATTTGAGCATTGCCACCATATTGGCTTTGAGCAGCTGCTGCAATTTTGTTCCATGCAGCCGATGCATTATTCGAAATGTCAGAAATATTCATGTTACTGACAGTGACGCGAAGTGATCTAGGTCCGTCACCCACTGAACCACATCTTCCTTGTGCGTTACTAACCAAAGGAAATGCCAGTGAAATAAGTGCAGTGATTGTGGATATTTTAACCAGATAAGTCGATTTCATAAATGCCCCAAATAAAGTAAGAAAATTTGGCTGGCTTTATTTGTCAGAAGATACGCTGGCAAAAATCGTGGCTGGCTAATGTAAATAACATTGTTAATCCTATGCATTTTGCACAAGATTGTAAGCATCATACATTGCGATTAAATATAAATGCAATGTTTTTACATTTGATTTATTTTTCTCTAAATGAATGTCACTCTATGTCATCAAAATTGATATTGGAATATGCCGAGGCTATATTGGTCATCAGACTAAGGGTTTCAAATTGGAATAGAAAATTCGTACTCCAGTAAGATTTTCAGGCTATGTGGACGCATTTTTCGACGAAAAAAAACCGCAGAGAATTAACTCTCTGCGGTTTTTTAATGTATCTGTGATTACTTGGTGAGCAATCTCCTTAGAACATTTACGCCAATCGCTGCGCCAATTTCGCCTTGGTTGAGGCCAATTCTGCTGGCAAACGGTATTTCAATTTATCAAACAATTCCGTATGCAATGCCAACTCGGCATTCCAAGCGGCTTTATCGATAGACGTGATAGTTTCAAATTGTTCGGCCGTGAAGTCCAGTCCATCCCAGGTGATATCAGCAAATGTGGGGCTGATACCAAAGATGTTTTCTTGACCCGTGGTCGCGCCATCAATACGTTCCAACATCCACTTCAAGACACGCATATTTTCACCAAAACCTGGCCAGACGAATTTGCCGTTGGCGTCGGTACGGAACCAATTCACACAGTAAATATTTGGCTGTTTGGCTCCGAGTGCGGTGATTTTTTCTCCCATATTAAGCCAGTGTTGGAAGTACTCACTCATGTTGTAACCCATGAATGGCAACATCGCGAATGGATCACGACGCACGATACCTTGCTGCCCGACTGCCGCTGCTGTGGTTTCTGAACCCATGGTTGCCGCCATGTAGACACCTTCAACCCAGTCCCGCGCTTCGGTCACTAAAGGAACTGTGGTGGAACGACGGCCACCGAAGATGAAGGCAGAGATCGGTACGCCCGCAGGATCATCCCAAGCCGCATCGAGTACGGGATTTTGCGTTGCTGCAACAGTGAAACGGGCATTCGGATGCGCGGCTTTACGACCTGTCTCTTTGGCAATCTCAGGAGTCCAATCTTTACCTTGCCAATCGATCACATGGGCTGGCGCTTCTTTCGTCATGCCTTCCCACCAAACATCGCC
>CAYXJI010000025.1:17749-19864 GCA_964465175.1 uncultured Burkholderiaceae bacterium
AATGCGACGTTGGTGAAAATCGTGTTGGCAGTCAATGAAGACATGCAATTGGAATTGGTTGCTGTATTGGTGCCCGGTGCAACGCCGAAATAACCCGCTTCTGGGTTGATCGCATACAAGCGACCATCGGCACCCGGTTTGATCCAAGCGATATCGTCACCAATGGTGGTGACTTTCCACCCTTTAATTGCTGGAATCAACATCGCGAAATTCGTCTTACCGCAAGCAGAAGGGAAAGCTGCCGCGACATAGTGTTTTTTACCTTCTGGCGATTCAACCCCCAGAATCAACATATGTTCCGCCAACCAAGCTTGGTCACGCCCCATGGTCGAAGCGATGCGCAAAGCGAAACACTTTTTGCCTAACAAAGCATTGCCGCCATAACCAGAGCCAAAAGACCAAATTTCACGCGTCTCAGGATAGTGCACGATGTATTTGGTAGCGTTGCACGGCCATGCCACGTCTTGCTGACCAACTACCAAAGGCGCGCCAACGGTGTGCATACAGGGGACGAAATCGCCATCACTACCGAGTACGTCATAAACCGCCTTGCCCATACGCGTCATAATGCGCATATTCACGGCGACATAAGCTGAATCGGATAATTCGACGCCGATATGCGCGATCGGTGAGCCGAGCGGGCCCATAGAAAATGGTACGACATACATCGTGCGGCCACGCATACAGCCATCGAATAAGGGATTCAAGGTAGCGCGCATTTCATCCGGTGCCATCCAATTATTGGTTGGGCCTGCATCTTCTTGCTTAGCGGAACAGATATACGTGCGGTCTTCGACACGTGCCACGTCGGAAGGATCGGAACACGCCAAATAACTATTCGGACGTTTTGCTTCGTTGAGTTTTTTCATGGTGCCAGCGGCGACCATTTGCGTGCACAAGCGGTCATACTCTTCTTGTGTGCCATCACACCAATAGATACGGTCAGGCTTGGTCAAAGCCGCCATTTCTGCTACCCAATTGATGAGTTTTTGATGTTTTACGTGTGCTGGTACATCTTGTAAATAAGATGCAGCGGCGACGCCTTGCGTGTAAGGTTGATTCATAATGCTAACTCCAATGCCATTTCAATAAAAAATCGGTGTAGCGGCACGGCAAGAATGGCTAGGAGAGCGAGTGATGCGAACAAGTGGTATTAATATGGACTTAAATTACATCCACATTCTGGATCAATACTAGCTCAAGCAAGACTGGCACGATAGCGACATTTTTTGTCGGAATCAGGAAGACAGACAGCGTAAAAATTGGGTCTGAGATCCAATCTTTCGTCCGGAGGAAATAAATCTGATGCACGGAACGGAAGATTCAAAAAGCTACGTGCAACGTATTCTACACCGACCAGCCCAAAGCGGGCAAAAATTGCGTCACAATCCATATCAAAATGGAATTGTTTTTGAAAATATACTTACCCTAATGCCAAATAGAGAACCTATGAAGATTGCGATCTTAGATGATTATCAAGATGTGGTACGACATTTAGACTGTTTTTCCTTACTGCAAGAGCATGAAGTGAAAGTCTTTAATAATCGCGCTGTGGGGCTTGGTCAACTTGCAATTCGTTTAGCCTCCTTTGATGCACTGGTATTAATCCGTGAGCGTACCGTACTCAATCGCGCTTTATTGAGCAAGCTTCCTAAACTTAAATTGATCTCACAAACTGGCAAAGTCACGGGCAATGTCGACTTATCTGCCGCCGCTGATTTAGGCATCACGGTACTAGAGGGTATTGGCGATCCTAACGCACCGGCAGAATTGACCTGGGCGTTGATTATGGCGTCGTCGCGTAAGATTCCTCAGTATGCGCAGCACTTGCAAAATGGCTTGTGGCAAGCCGCCTCCACGAACCCTCAGTACAACCAATTAGGGCGCACCTTGAAAGGACGCCAACTGGGAATTTGGGGCTATGGGCGCATCGGTAAGCTGGTTGCCACCTATGCGCGAGCGTTTGGCATGCGGGTCGTAATCTGGGGCAGCGCGAACAGCCGCCAGCAAGCCCAGCTAGACGGCCATCAAAGCTGCGCATCACAACAAGAATTCTTCTCCACATCCGACATGGTGTCTCTGCATTTACGCTTAAATGAAGTTACCAAGGGCATA
>CAYXJI010000025.1:19874-20183 GCA_964465175.1 uncultured Burkholderiaceae bacterium
ACTTTAGCGGATTTACAGAACATGAAGCCAGATGCTCTGATCGTCAACACCAGCCGCGCCGAACTGATACAGCCCAATGCACTAGTCACGGCCGTAGCGCAGGGTCGCCCCGGCTTCGCCGCTTTGGATGTATTTGAAAACGAACCCTTGTCCGACAATTCTGTACTACGAGGAAAAGAAAATGTTTTGCTCACACCCCATTTGGGTTATGTGGAGAAAGATAGTTATGAGATTTATTTTGGCGCGGCATTTCAAAATGTGATCGATTTTTGCAGTAGACCTGAGGTGAGTGTATGAGCATGCATGAAC
>CAYXJI010000026.1:0-20026 GCA_964465175.1 uncultured Burkholderiaceae bacterium
GAAAGCCACCCTCGCAGGTGGCTTTTTTTTCGTCCTAAATTTTTATGTTGGCGCGAATTGGGCTAAGTTCGCCCAAGTCCATATTGATTTTACTTCTCGTATAGGACTTACGCAAAGCCGCCAAGGCCAGAAGCCTTGGCCCTCACTAGGCATAAACCCAGAGTTCAGCCTCAGTCTCGTTATCACCTCCTTTAGCTAAACGCAGGTGCTCAAGCACAGTCTTCGTCGGCACGCGCCCGACTAAGTCATTCGGTGGCAAGCTCTAGCTGGGACAAGTTCGTGGAAGTCCTATCTTATTCTTATGGCGATAGCAGTTCAATAATCAGTTTTAGAATCAATTCAAAATCAAGACTCGACATATTTGCCATAGTTAGCGACAATCAAGTTTCTCTACCATAAAAGCATGGCAAACCGCGTTATGCACCGCCGCCCTGCTTTGCATTCCCTAAGGAAACGCACTGTGTCTTCGTTCAAGAAATTCCGCCTCACGTTCATCGCCGCGACTTTCGCGGCGGCACAATTTGGCTTCATTACCCAAAGCAGCTATGCCCAAGGCACAGGCGCACAAATTCAATATGACACTAGCTACGATATTCTCAGTCCAGTACGTGCCAAGCACGGCATGGTATCGAGCGAACAAGGACTAGCAAGCCAAATTGGTTTGGACGTCTTAAAACGCGGTGGCAATGCAGTCGATGCAGCGGTCGCGGTTGGCTTTGCTCTCGCGGTGGTATTGCCGCATGCGGGCAATATCGGCGGCGGTGGCTTCATGTTGATTCATGATGCAAAAAGCGGCAAAGACATCGCTCTCGATTTTCGTGAACTCGCGCCCGCCCTCGCCCATCGCGATATGTTTTTAGATGCGAATGGCAAAATTATTCGCGGTAGCTCGACCTCGACCCATTTGGCGGTTGGCGTACCCGGCACGGTCGCGGGCCTTGATCTGGCGCTGCGCAAATATGGCAGCATGAAGCTCAAAGATTTGATTGCACCGTCGATCAAATTAGCGGAACAAGGCTTTGAAGTCACACCGCACTTAGCGCAATTATTAGAAGCGAGTCGCAATCAACTAGGTAAGTGGCCATCTAGCCGCGCCATCTTCTTCCATGGCGATAGGCCTTTGCTTGCTGGAGAAAAATTAGTCCAAAAAGACTTGGCACTCTCATTACGCCTGATTGCTCAGCAAGGTCCAAAGGCCTTTTACGAAGGTGCGATCGCGCAAAAAATTGTCGCTGAAATGAAAAATCATGGCGGCATGATTAATGCAGATGACATGAAAAATTACCAAGCCATAGAACGCGAGGCAGTGAAAGGCACTTATCGCGGCTATCAAGTGGTATCTATGCCACCGCCGAGTTCTGGCGGCGTACACATCGTTCAAATGTTGAATATGTTGGAGCATTTTCCGATAGGACAACAAGGTCTAAACAGCGCGCAAAATGTCCACACCATGACGGAAGTCATGAAGCTCGCCTATGCAGATCGCGCTGAATATTTAGGAGATCCTGAATTCGTTAAAGTCCCACTCAGTGGTTTAACTTCCAAAAAATATGCAGATGAATTGGTCAAGAAAATTGACCTAAATCGCGCCACACCGTCTGCTCAAATCAAACCTGGCAAACCATTGCCGTATGAGAGTGATCAAACCACGCATTACTCAGTAGCAGACAAATTCGGCAATGTCGTCGCTACCACTTACACACTCAATCTCTTGTTCGGCAGTGGCATCGTGGCGACAGGAACTGGCATTACCCTCAACAATGAAATGGATGATTTTTCAGTCAAGGCTGGCGTACCGAACGCCTTTGGCTTAATCGGTGGTGAGGCTAATTCTGTGGCGGCGAAAAAACGCCCACTCAGCTCGATGACACCCACCGTGGTATTAAAAGATGGCAAGCCATTTTTGGTGACCGGAAGCCCGGGTGGCAGTCGCATTATCACCACCACCTTGCAGATCATTTTAAATGTCATCGATCATCAATTGAACGCCGCCGATGCAACGATCGCGCCGCGCATACATCATCAATGGGAACCCGATGTTACGCGTCTAGAGCGCGGTTTCAATGTCGACACACTTGAACTTCTCAAACAAAAAGGTCATAAATTTTCAATAGGTCGCTCTATGGGCAGAACACAGACCATCAAGATAGGCGCAGATGGCTTTGAGGGGTTTGCCGATCCTCGCAATCCTGATGGACGTGCCTTAGGGTATTAAAATTAAAAATTCAACACCCCAGAACACCAAGTCAGGCAGTTCTGGGGCTGGCCTTGCCTACCGACCGCGATTTTTCCCGCAATCGCAGCAAAAACTTAATCTACATCAAATTTCCCATTGACGGTTTACTTAGAATTGCTCCTTGGCTTGCGCTTTTGTGCGCCTATTTTTTTGTACTTTATCAATGGAGTCATCGTGGCAATTGAGCTTTTCAATAACGGCAAGCACCGCTGCATCATGTTCAATGACTTAGTCACTGGCTCAAGTGAAGATGCAGTCCAAGCCAATCAATTTTTGGTCGTTTCCGATGGACAGGGTGCGCTAATCGACCCTTCTGGGAATCTGACTTACAACGCGCTCACCTTGGCAATGCAAAAATATCTGCCCAAGAAAAATCTAGAATTTCTATTTGCATCGCATCAAGATCCCGACATTATTGGCGCACTCGATAAATGGTTGTATAGCACCGAATGTCATCTATATGTGTCGCAACTCTGGTCGCGTTTCGTGCCGCATTTTTGCAATCTCAATCGTGCTGATGGCCGAATTATCGGCATCCCCGACGAAGGTATGCCTGTGCGGATGAAAGAATCCATTTTGTATGCGATACCTGCGCATTTTTTACATGCTGAAGGGAATTTTCAGTTTTATGACAGTACCTCTAAAATACTTTTTTCAGGTGATATGGGCGCTTCTTTAGTCGAGGCCGCGAGCATACAAAAACCCATTACTAGCAAAGCTGAATTTCACGATCAGTTGCACACCATGAGCGGCTTTCACAGGCGCTACATGGTATCCAATAAAGTCTGCCGCTTTTGGGTGAATATGGTGCGTCAAATGGACGTCGCCATGTTAGTACCGCAGCACGGACGCTATTTGACAGGCGAAGCCATCACCGCCTTCTTAGACTGGATAGAAAATCTGCAATGTGGAATTGATCTTTTCTCGCAAGAGCATTATCGTTTTAGACCCCTGCCGGCGTAATTTTGCATCTAGTTTTTGATTCCCAATAATGCTACATACAAAACTGCACCAACGGCTGTGTATGCAGCCTTCGCTCCAAGGTCTATCACTGCGCTGAATCTTTGCTTCGTGTCGAAACTCTTAATTCACGTTCTTGATCAAGGATATGATTTATTTCACCTTCAGGTATCGATAAAGCACTCAAAGCAAAAGAAGATAATTGCAACCCAGCCTCGAGGGTTTCAGGCACCACGGCAGTGGCGCCAGCGCCGCGCAATTCATGCGCGTGAAACTCGTCACGCGAACGGGCATAAATTGCCAAGTCGGGATATTCGCTACGTGCTGCGCGCACCGCATGCATGGCCGCACTAGGTTGATCCATAGTCACCAGCAAAGCGGCCGCGTCTTGCATATGCATTTTGCGTAGTAACTCAGGGCGAGCGGCATTGCCATAAAACACGGAGCGACCACGCTTACGCAATCCCGCAACCACATGGGCATCATGTTCTACCGCGATATAGGTGACGCCTTGCTTCTCCAAAATATCCGCGAGCAATTGACCGACCCGACCAAAGCCTGCAATCACCACATGGCCAGTTAAAGTATCCGGGAACGCGGCATCCTGCGGCTGATCAGATGAAGCACGCTCATCAACCCATCGCCCTAATTGATGTCCAATCTTGGCGAACAAAGGCGTCAGCAAAAGACTAATGCTGACCACCAATAACATCATCTGCGACAATTCAGGCGACAAAATATGCTGGCTGGCGGCGACGCCAATAATCACAAAAGCGAACTCGCCGCCTTGGCTTAACAAGAATCCGCCCTCAATCGATTTACCCCAACTCAAATGCCCGCGTCGCATAATGAAGCAAATGATGCTCGCCTTAATCATCACCAAGCCTAACACTGCACTCAGCACCCAGATATAGTGGTGGGCAAATGCTGCAAGATTAATCCCCATCCCGACCGACATAAAAAACAGCCCCATCAAGAGCCCCTTAAATGGCTCTATCGTAACTTCAACTTCATGCCGATATTCTGTTTCCGCCAATAGCAAACCTGCTAAAAAAGCGCCTAGTGCAAGCGACAAACCAGCAGCGGCAGTTGCACTTGAAATACCCAGTGCCACCAGCAATGTCAGCGCCATGAATACCTCAGGTTGGCGCTGCTGTGCAAAATAACGAAAAATCGGTGCCACCACACGTCGCCCAACCAAGAAAATAAACAACACGGCACCGACGGATTTAAGCAAGGTCAAGCCGACCACCACAGCCAAATTATCGGTCGTCTTGCGCGCTAACAAATCGACTAAGATTAATAAGGGTACGACGGCGAAGTCTTGTAGCATCAACATGGAAAAACTCGCCTGCCCCAATGCGCTTGGCATCTCACGTTTTTGGGTTAACAGTTGCATCACAATCGCAGTGGACGATAGAGAAAATACCAGGCCTAACAATAAGGCAATTGCAAGGCTGCGTTCAAACCAATAGACCACAGCACCTAAGCATAAGGCACACAAGAAAAACTGAGCACTTCCCCCGATAAAGACCCAACGGCGCAAACTCCACAGGCGAGCCAAGGACAATTCCAAGCCTATCAAAAACATCAGAAACATCACACCAAGTTCGGCCAATGATTGCACCTCTGCATCCCCTGAAAAGGCAATGATGTTCAACCAAGGAAATTGTTCAGAAAAGTGCGCAATGCCAAAGGGTCCTAACACAATCCCAATAGTCAAAAAGCCGAGCACTTGATTGATCTTAAAGCGCTGTAGCAAGGGAATAAAAATACCGGCCAAAGTCAGAAACAGCAAAGTCTCTCGCAAAAATGGTAGGCCAGCTTGATGCTCCATGCAGTTCTCCAAGTAAGGATTGACCCAGATTTCCATTAGGCGCACCTACGGTGCTATTGGCGTGCTGACGGCGCATTTTCGGCTATTTTTGCTACGCTTCGTTGCTAACAGTTCGCTAACAACGCGCTATTAGCGAACTGTTAGCATCAAAACACGCTCGAAAAGTGCATCCGTCTTCATCGCAAATCCTAACGGAAATTCTGGGACTAAGGGCGCCAATTATAAAAGGTAAGTCGCAAACCTTATTGTGAAAGCGCAATAAAATACTGGCGTCCAACACTTCATGAAGAGTGAACTTGGTTTACCATGTGTGCCGCGACTTTACTAATGACGAGACCTCTGCACAAGCTACTGCGCGATCGAATTTTGCACCTGCTATGTTCGCTACACTTGTGCAGAGGTCTCTTACACCAATTTTTTGACTAGGATGGATGATGCGCCTCTTGCCTACACTACTCTGCGCCACTGTGCTTTCACTATGTTCTATCACGGCAGCCGCACGGCAAGATGATGGTCCACATGCGCGTTATGTTAATGGTGACATAGAAGCCCGCTGGTTATGCGATGGCAAAGTTGTGCAAAAAAATCTCAAGCAAGTCAATGGCACAAGGATAGAACCAGTCTGCGGTTTTCCTGCACCGATCCAAATTACCGAGGATCATCCCTTCGCTAGTACCACGACTATTTTTCAAGCAAAAAAAATAGCGGCGATTAGCGATATTCATGGGCAATACCAAAGTCTCAAAACCTTGTTGCAAGTCCACGGCATCATAGGCGGCGCAAACGCTGAGCAAAAAACACTAGGAGATAATTTAGACTGGCGTTTTGGCGACGGGCATTTGGTCATTGCTGGCGACATCGTTGATCGCGGACCGCAAGTGACCGAGGCACTCTGGTTATTATATCGTCTCGATGCGCAAGCCAAGGCTGCAGGAGGACGCGTGCACGTCCTGCTAGGTAATCATGAAACCATGGTCATGGCCAATGATCTGCGTTATGTACATCCAAAGTATTTGGGTGTAGCACAAGAATTGGGGCTGAATTATCCCGAACTTTTTGACACCACATCGGTAATCGGGCGCTGGCTTAGAAGTAAGGCGATGCTAGTTCAAATCAATGACAGTTTGTTTATGCACGCGGGTCTGCATCCTGACTATAGCAAGTTGGAATTATCCTTGAGTGAAATCAATGAGCAATTTCGCTTGTCTTTAGGTTTTTCCAAAGCGGACATCAAAAAGCAAACGCATCTCAGTTTTTTGTATGGCAGCA
This sequence comes from uncultured Burkholderiaceae bacterium, assembly GCA_964465175.1. Taxonomy (GTDB): domain Bacteria; phylum Pseudomonadota; class Gammaproteobacteria; order Burkholderiales; family Burkholderiaceae_D; genus Undibacterium. The sequence continues at coordinate 6,303 of CAYXJI010000026.1, forward strand.
ATGGCCCCATCTGGTATCGCGGCTATTTCAAAGCACCGCAGCTAGCCGCGGCTGAATTCGAGCAACTGCTGCAAAATCTCAAGGTAAATCGACTAGTCGTCGGGCACACGACCATGTCAGGAATCTTATCCCACTATGATGGAAAACTATTCTCTATCGACAGCGATATCAAGAGTGGCAAACTCGGCGAAATCCTTTTATTTGAAGATGGCAAATGGCAACGCGGCACTTTGTTAGGTGAGAAGCTTAGTATTCCAGCGAGCTCACTAGACGCTCACTAAGTACTAACTAAGCACTAACTAAGTTCTAACTAAGTTCTAACTAAGCCAAGCCAGCGCCTTTTTAAAAATGCCTTCACGAATCATTTTTTCGGGTGCCTGCCTTTGTAAATTTACCTCAGCGTCGGATGAGACCTGCGTGGCGGCATCGGCTTGCCCAGCGCTCGCCTCACCGTCTTTATCCCAATACGCACGTAAAGCAATTTCTTGTTGAAAGCGCGTTTGAAAACGCTTATCGGCATCCTCTATGCAGCGACTAATAATATGAACAGCACTCTTCTCGTCGATTTCAAAAAAATCCTGCTCAACGCGACCTTGACGCGCGTGGTGTAAGGTCTGGTAAATCGTTTCCAGTGCACTACCACTGTCCTGCGCGCGCATCTCAAATACACAATCGTAGCGACCAGGAATCACATTGTTTTTATCTCTGTTTAATTCCAAAGCTTTCGCCCAACCACTGCGGCGACTCAGTCCTATGTGCAATAGGCCTTCTTTCAAGCCTGAATTTTTCAAAATATAGATATGGCCCGGTATCCCGCGTAAAGCGCGTGGATCGCGTAATTTTTGCTGATGCCTGCTCGATGCTGACAACATAGACACCCCTTATTTTAAAAATCTTGTTGGACGTTTTGATCCCAATCACAGACCCTAGTGTAAACAGCAAGGCCGCATAACAATCTGACAAACAAAGCGCGAAAACAGGCGCTAATTGCGACTTAGCCGCGATACGATCTCAACGAAGCTCTATTTTGGTGCGATTTCATCATGTTTTATCTAGGGTTCGGCACATCGCTGGCACCCGCCTTCTACTATAATGAGTCACCTCCTAATTCACTCACCAGCGCCACAAATACCCATGAATAGCCAAGACTTAGAAAATATTAATATCACTTCTTTCGCCGCCATGCCCACCCCTGAAGAACTGCATGCACGATTGCCCATTTCTGAACACGCGGCAGAGGTCGTCGATGCTGGGCGTCAGGCCTTAAAACGAATTTTGGATCGTCAAGATCAGCGGCTTTTTGTCGTGGTCGGACCATGTTCCATTCATGATCCAGAAGCGGGGCTAGATTACGCGCGTCGGCTCATAGCTTTGCAAGAAGAAGTAACAGACACGATGCTATTAGTGATGCGGGTCTACTTTGAAAAACCCCGCACTACCACTGGCTGGAAGGGTTATATCAACGACCCCTATATGGACGATTCATTTCAAGTCGATCTTGGTATGGAAAAAGCGCGCCAATTTCTCCTCGATGTATGTGAACTCGGTCTACCTACGGCCACCGAAGCGCTCGATCCGATTTCACCACAATACTTAGGTGATCTCATCACGTGGACTGCGATTGGTGCGCGCACCACGGAGTCACAAACGCATAGAGAAATGTCGTCCGGTCTGTCAACGCCAGTGGGATTTAAAAATGGTACGGATGGCGACATCAGTATCGCGATTAACGCCATTCTGTCTGCGTCTCACCCACATGCTTTTCTTGGCCTGAATGGACAAGGACGGGTATCGATCGTGCGTACCAGCGGCAATCAATATGGTCACGTCGTATTGCGTGGTGGTGATGGTCGTCCCAACTATGATACGGTTTCCGTCGCCATGGCCGAACAGGCTTTAAAGAAAGCGAAATTGCCTAGCAATATCGTGGTCGACTGTTCGCATGCCAATAGCTATAAAAAACCTGAGCTACAACCCCTAGTCATGGCCGATGTGATTAACCAAGTCGTCAACGGTAACGAGGCCTTGGTCGGTGTGATGATTGAATCAAACATCATCGCTGGCAATCAAAAAATTCCTAGCGATTTATCCCAATTGATCTACGGCTGCTCAGTGACGGATGCCTGTGTGGACTGGGCAACGACAGAACTGATGATACGGGACGCAGCGGCACGTTTGCGAAAACGTAGTACCTTGAAGTAATATCCCGCAGCAGCTTTCTTTTACATTTTTTTGAGCGAGTACCGTCTTATGGCATTCACCAAGCCGCATCCCCTATCGAAGGCAAAATCGAAGCGGACACATGCAAGCGCGAGCATCGCGGTGTTGGCTAGCCTGCTGTTAAGTGCTTGCGCCAGCAATGGAACCTCGACCGCTAACAAACTATCGCACAAGGATGAATTCGGCACCGCCGATATGTTCACCTATAGTTTTCCCAGTAGCGATAAAGAAGGCTGCGAAGCCGCTAGGCGAGCATTGCTGAGTCAAGGCTATATCATCAGCGAAGCCAATGACAATAATGTCAAAGGACGTCGAAAATTTCAATCTGACGATGAAACCCATGTGGAAATTGAATTCAATGTGGTTTGTGCGCCGAATAGCAAAGGCAGTCAAAGCACCACGATTTTTATCAATGCCGTGCGTGATCGCTATGCTTTGAAGAAAAATAGTTCTAGTGCCAGCTTGGGTGTGGGCGGCATCGGTTCCATCTCACTACCATTTGGTGCCAGCAATGACTCTATGGTGAAAGTAGCGAGTGAAACGATCGCAGATCACAAACTATATAGTCGCTTTTTTGATTTGATTGAACGTTACTTGGATGATGTCAAAAAACCCGAGGAGCCTGAGGAAAAAGCGAATGAACAAAGCAATCCTTAAACAAGCGCAAATCACGCTAGTTCCTTGCGCTCTTTGCCTAAATTCTTAGCGCCATGAAACTCTCCATAGGCTGGCGTCTGTTCTTTGCGGTGCTGTTATCGCTCATTACCATTGTGACGGTGGCTTTGTTCTTGATGCGCGAAAAAGTAAGTAGCAGCTTTGCCGATTACGCCTTAAAAATAGAATTAGATCGCTTGCAAGAAGTCAGTGTTGCGATCCAAGCCCAATACGCAGCACAAGGTGATTGGACTTTTTTACCGAAAGAACCGAAACAGAAACAGGCGTGGATTAATCTAGAATTACTCCGCTTGTATCAGGCCAAATCAAGGCCCATGGTCGAGGATGCAAGCACACCAGCCCAAGCTGCCCATAGCCCAAAGCTCATGCGGCGGATTGAAAAGCCAGCCAAGGCAGCGGCACCCGTTGCCCCTGCGTTACCAGCGTTACCAGCGGCACCAGTGACGAGTACAGTCACTCACACACAAGTATTGCCGCCACTACCGCCACCTCCACCGCCCCCCGTTGAAGTACCGCCCGAACCACCGGGTATAGATGCCATACCTGCCATACCATCGGAGAATGGATCAGAATTACAAAACCTCAATAGTCGTATTAGCTTAATCGACGCCAAGCAAAATTATCTGGCTGGCCGCGCCCTAGATAGCACCGCACATGGCGTCCGCCCGCTATTTCATGATGCCAATTTGATTGGCTATTTGCGCGTACAAAAGTCCTCGCTACCTAGCGATGACATGTCGAAAGATTTTTTGCAGGAACAAGCCGATACGATCACCCTCATCGTTCTAATCAGTATCGGCCTTAGCGGGCTCGCTGCCTTACTACTGGCTTTACATTTTCGGCGTCCGATTCATAGGCTCGTTGATGGCGCACGCCGCTTGGCCGATGGACATTTCGACACACGCTTGCAGGCAACCCGCAGTGACGAGCTAGGCGAGCTAGCCAAGAGTTTTAATCAACTCGCTGAAAAATTAGCACTCGCGGAACAAAGTCGCCGCCAATGGGTAGCGGACACCTCGCACGAATTGAGAACCCCAATCTCCGTGCTACGCGCGCAACTCGAAGCGATACAAGACGGCATACGCAGCACTTCCCCTGAGAATATTGCTTTGATGTTGCGTCAGGTTTTGTCCTTGAACAAATTAATCGACGAGCTGTATGCACTAGCGAAAGCGGATATCGGCACCTTAGACTATCAGATGCAAAACCTCGATCTCGCACAACTCTTGCAAGAAGAAGCACACAATTTTCAAGAAAAAATCGATGCCGCGCAACTCAGATTAACACTTGAATTGATCGCCGTCACCACCGAGCAAAAGACAACGATTTTTGCGGATGGCGAACGCATACGTCAGGTGCTGCATAATTTATTTGAAAACTCACTACGTTATACTGATACTGGTGGTCATCTCCAAATCCACCTACAAAGGACACCGCATCAAGTTATTTTGCAATGGGACGATAGTGCACCATCTGTGCCAAGTGCGGCATTGCCAAGAATGGGGGAACGCTTTTTTCGCGTCGATCATTCGCGCAATCGTTCCTATGGCGGATCGGGCTTGGGATTGGCTTTATGCCGCCGCATTTTAGAGGCACATCAAGCTAACATCGAATTTGCCGCGTCTGCTTTAGGTGGTTTAAGTATCACCATCGTTTTCGACACCAAGTCATGACACCAAAATTTTCGCCAACTAACACCGCACTGACAAATGCCAGCACAGCCCACTAGCCTACTCATCGTCGAAGATGAACCCGACCTTGCATCACTGATCGCAGATTACGCACTAGCCTCTGGCTATCAAACCGAGATCATAGGTAATGGTCAACAGGCGCTAGCGCATATTCAAAAAAAAGTACCGAGCTTGATCGTACTTGACCTGATGCTGCCTGGGATAGATGGAATCCAACTCTGTGGTGCGGTACGCGAATTTTCACAAGTACCGATTATCATGGTCACAGCCAAGGTGGAAGAAATTGATCGCCTATTAGGTTTAGAAATTGGTGCAGATGATTACCTATGCAAGCCATTTAGTCCGCGCGAATTAATGGCCAGAATTAAAGTAATTTTACGCAGAACATCAAGCATGCTAACTAGCGCCACTAAGGATGCCTCAAGTGGCGCAGTCACGGTTCAGGTTGATACAAGCGCATTCAAAATTTTTCTTAACCAAGTGCCGCTAGATTTGACCCGTAGCGAATTCGGTCTTTTGCGTCACTTTATTGAACATCCAGGTCTAGTATTTTCTCGCGCACAACTGCTAGACGCCATTATTCAAGACAATCTCGATGTAACCGACCGCGCGATCGATAGTCACATCAAAAATCTCCGAAAAAAGATGCATGCACAATGCCCAGAGTGCCACCCTATTCATGCTATTTACGGTCTAGGTTATAGGTTTGATGGATTCGAAACGTCTCTGCAATGAGACCGCAACATGGCAGCTAATGCCGCTCGATAAAGCACCGACAAACATCAAAAACTCAGCCGCAGAGGCACTGTGGGGTTTTAATAAGCTATCCACCATGATGTCTCCACAATTGGGGTGCAATATGGCTTCGTTGGTTCGACGGATTTGCCAGATAGGCCAAGTTTGTAAAATTGGCGCACTACCTATCTGCACAATTCCCTTGAGGCCATCATTCCCACCAACATTCTGGAGAAATAATGAAGCCCTTAACGATAGTTATTTTACTGGCCGCAATTGGCGCGACCGGCCTCAGCATTGCGCAAAACAAAGTTGAGATAGATGCATCAGGCGTGCGCTTGAAGACGATTTCAATCCACTGTAGCGACGACACTACTAAAAAAGCTTGCGCACGCGCAGTGTCGCCACCAATGCCGCCAGCACCACCACCTAGATTACCTGCAGCACCTGCTCCGCCAGCACCGCCCGCACCGCCCGCATTAACTGATTTGCCTGAACCACCGGAACCGCTTGAGCCACCAGTACCACCCGAGCCACCCGAGATCATCGTGCCGGAAGAAGTACACGCGGCATGTGCAGGCAAGGCGGTTGGTGCAGCGGCCAGTTGGCAACGAGAGCCGTCTGCTTATTACGGTGGCACTTGCCTACAAAGTAAGGGAAAAATGCGCTTAGATGTTCACCGCATCACTTTGCAAAAATCATGAACCCAAGCGATTGTAAGGTCATGATCTGGTCACAATACACGGTTATCCTGTGAACTCATCTGACTACTCCTCCAAGGGTGTGGATTTGGCCCGCAGTTGCTGCGGGCTTTTTTTTATCCCAATTTCTTGGGTTTAAGTTTCCGGCGGCAGTGTCGTCAGTGGTTCTGCAATATCCAGGGTCTTAACACCACCACCGTTTTCATATTCCGTGTACATCCATTTACCATCCACATTGACTAAGTTTTCCGGTACGGCACGGATGAACTCTGCCTTACCACTCAAGGCGTGACGCATCGCGTCTATCCAAATTGGTAGCGCGACAGTGGCGCCAAACTCTCTGCCGCCTAAGGATTTAGGCTCATCAAATCCCATCCAAGAAACTGCCACAATATTCCCCGCATAACCCGCAAACCAGCCATCGACCGCATCGCTAGTGGTACCTGTTTTGCCTGCCAAGTCACGGCGTCCTAATTTTTGACTAGCGGAAGCGCCCGTACCAGAACGCACGACTTCGCGCATCATACTATCGACCACAAAGGCATTGCGACTATCCAATACGCGTAAGTCTTCAGTCGGCAGAGCAGGCACATTTGCTTGAAACAAAACGCTACCTTTGGCATCGATCACTTTTTGGATTAGCCAAGGCTTGACCTGATACCCACCATTTGCAAAGACGGCGTAGGCACCCGCCATTTGCAAAGGCGTGACTGATCCGGTCCCCAGCGCCAAAGTCAAATTAGTCGGGTGTTTGTTTTGATCAAAACCAAAACGCATCAGATAATCACGGCCATATCCAGCACCAACGGCTTTTAAAACACGCACCGCCACCACATTTTTGGATTGCGCTAAAGCGCGTTGCAACTCCACGGGGCCATCATATTTACCATCATCGTTGCGAGGATCCCACTTCAACTCTTCTTCAGAGGTTTCTGACAAAGGCACATCATTAATCAAGGTGTCAGGAGAAAAACCTTTTTCTATCGCTGCAGAATAAATGAATGGCTTGATCGCAGAGCCAGGTTGACGCCAAGCGCTAGTGACATGATTAAATTTTTTGCGATTAAAGTCAAAGCCCCCCACCAGCGCACGATACGCCCCGTCATTCGCGTTTAAAGAAACGTAAGCAGCATCGACCTCGGGTGTTTGCGTCACAGACCAACGTCCTTTGCTATCTTGCATCACACGTATCAAAGCACCTACCCGAATTTTTACATCCCGGTTGGCTTTTGCTTGCAAAGCCGCCGTCGCTAGGCGCAAACCCTCACCCGTAATATCGACCGATTCGCCAGTCGCAAGGTCGGCCTTAATAAGTTTAGGTGAGACCGCAGTCACTACGGCAGAAGTCAAGCCTTCGCTAGAGGGATATTTTTGTAAAAATTCATCAATAGCATCGTCACGCAAATCCTCACGCGTCGGCAATTCCAAGAACGCCTCCGGACCGCGATACCCGTGGCGCTGATCATAAGTAAGCACATTACGGCGCAGGGATTCATAGGCAGCATCTTGCTCGTCTCTATCGATGGTCGTGATGACCTTCAGGCCCATGGTGTAGGTCTCTTCTTTAAATTGGGCGTAGATACTTTGACGCACCATTTCAGCCACAAAAGCCGCGTGCGACTCGAATTGCGGCACCTTGGTCACTTGCAGGCGTTCTTTCGACGCGATTTCATACTGTGATTGAGAAATATCACCGTGCTTCAACATACTTTGCAAGACCAAGCCTTGCCTTTGTTTGGCGCGCTCAAAATTCACAGCGGGATTGTGACGTGCAGGGTTTTTTGGAATGCCTGCCAACATCGCCGCTTCCGCAATCGAAATATCTTTTAAGGATTTATTAAAGTAAGTACGGGCTGCACTGGAAAAACCATGTGTGCGTTGACCGAGGTAAATTTGATTCATGTACAGCTCAAGAATCTGATCCTTAGTCAAAGCATCTTCGATACGTCGCGCTAACATGATTTCGCGCAATTTACGGGTAATCGTTTTTTCCCGCGTCAAAAAGAAATTACGCGCCACCTGCATCGTAATGGTGCCGCCACCTTGCGGGGCGCCGGTCGCGGTAGATACCACAGCGCGCGTCATACCGATGTAATCAACGCCATGATGTTCATAAAAACGTGCATCTTCTATCGACAATATAGCGCGCTTCATCACATCGGGAATCTGCGCGATAGGGACAAAATCGCGATGCTCTTCACCGAACTCACCAATCAAGGTGTTGTCAGCGGTGTAAATACGCAGGGGAATTTTGGGCTTGTAATCGGTCACCGCTGTCAACTCGGGCAGACCAGGTGCTAGTACCAAGAAAACATAGGCCAACATCGCGAGAATAAAAACCGTCGCTGCAGCGGCAATAGCAAGTAACCATTTCATAAGCGTCAAGCAACCGATAGTCGGGCATGATGAAAACGCACAGTGTAAACGGACTGAAACGCGCTGCAAGACTTTCTTTGCTTGGTATTGCAATTTAATACCTCTTAGCGCGTTGTTCAATCTGGCGGAATCAAACTTCGTCAGCAATGCGAAGAAAGCTTAGATTGGCGGATTGTCGTCTTCACTGAGTCTTTATGTCCATTCTACGCACGCGGCGCAGTCCAGCTCTATTGATCGCTATCTTGTTGCTGCATCTAGGTGCATTGTTGATAATGAACGCTGCCTCACCACACCGGAGTAAAAGCGCACGGAATAGTGAACGCAATAGTAGGCATATAGTTTTTCTAACAACGACGCCACTGACACGCCTACCCGTCGTAGAACATAGCAAACAGCTAAAACCGAATCAAAACCACAAGCCCCAATTAGCATCACCGAAAACAAGCATCACGCACATTGCAACAAGCGATCCGGTAGTAAAACCTATAGCCACCGCTTCCGTACCCGAAAAACCCGAGCCTACCACGCCAACCACCATCACTCCCAGCGCACCACCGCTTGATCGCAACGTCAAAGAACTAACCCAGCAATTAGAAAGAGAATTGCGCTTCGAAAAACAAAAAGAAGAAGCGGCCAAACCACCGAACCAAATCGCGCGTGAATATTGGGACAAGCAAAATCATCCCTACAAAAACAAATGGGAAGCGCTAGCCCACAAAATAGAAAAAGCGGGTGTGCCGCGCGACCCGCAAATAGAAACCTTCAAAGCCCCCGACGGCACCCAAATCACCAAAATAGGCAATCGCTGCTACAAAGCGCCCGATCCTGGACGTACCTATCTACATCAAGCGGAAGTGCGTGAGGTGATTTGTACGCGGTGAACAGATCGATACGACCAGCATCTAGCGATGCGCAGCCGATCGTTATAGGCGTCCAGGAATTCAGATTTATCAAGCATTTACGCTACAATGCCGCTTTTATTCGACCACGGTTTTTGGCCCTACAAAATGCCAAACCGAAAAAGTGCACAATCAATGATATTTAGTTCAGCTGAATTTATTTTACTGTTCCTGCCCGCAAGCTTTTTTTTGTATTTTTTGCTAAATCGTTTTAGGCAAGTGCAAGCGGGAAAAGCCTGGCTTGTGGCGATGAGCTTGCTCTTCTATGGTTACTGGAGCGTCGCCTATTTGCCCTTACTGATCGGCTCGATCTGCTTTAATTTTGTAGCGGGCAAACATCTTGCGGGCGGCTCGTCCGTGTTTTCATCGCACATTTCTCGTCGAAGCATGCTGATCGTCAGTGTCTTGGCCAATCTCGGACTATTGGCGTACTTTAAATATGCTGCGTTTTTCGTCGCTAATTTAGTTGCAATGACACAAAGTACGCTAACGATTCCGCACATCATTTTACCTTTGGGGATCAGCTTTTTTACATTTACCCAGATTGCCTATCTGCTTGATAACTACGCTTTGTTCGTGACTTTTTTTCCGCATCTGATTGCGGGGCCAATCTTGCACCATCGCGAAATGATGGATCAATTTAAATCACGTTGGACGCTGTTTATTCGCTATCGTCACATCGTGCTTGGTTTATTCATCTTTAGTCTTGGGATGTTTAAAAAAGTCGTCATCGCGGATACTTTCGCGATCTGGGCAAACGAGGGTTTCGATGGCGCGGGGCCGCTCGATTTTTTTAGTGCATGGGCAGCTAGTTTGGCTTACACCTTTCAGTTGTATTTCGATTTCAGTGGCTACTGCGATATGGCAATGGGCGCTGCCTTATTATTTAACATCTGGCTGCCAATCAATTTTAACTCGCCCTACAAGGCCTTAAATATTCAAGATTTTTGGCGTAGATGGCATATGACCTTAAGTCGCTACCTGCGAGATTATTTGTATATCCCCATGGGCGGGAATCGTGGTTCCACTGTTCGAACTTACTTCAATCTATTTGCCACTTTCGTCCTGGGCGGTTTATGGCATGGTGCTAGTTGGATGTTCATTATTTGGGGTACATTGCATGGCTTAGCATTAATCATTCATCGCGTCTGGGGAAATTGCCATATTCGCTTACCCAAGGCCTTGGCATGGTTACTCACTTTTCTATTTATTAATTTCACTTGGGTCTTTTTCCGCGCCGAGAACTTCACTGATGCACGCAGGATGTTAGATGGCATGTTCAATTTTTCATCGTTAACCAACTTGACGGCAGCGAGTATCTCGACCAATCATCTAGCTTGGGGTGGCTGGCTATCGGACTATCTCTTGACATGTTTTCCACTAGGAATAGCGACTAACTTCCGCTGCTATCTTGCCCTCGCTTTGGCGCTTGTCATTATCCGTCAAAAAAATTCTATGGAATTAATGCGTGAAGGTGTTGGCACCAAGAAACTCTACACCGCCTTGATTTTATTGTGCATCGCGATGTACGCCAGCATGATGACGACTAGTGCCGTCTTCCTTTACTTTAATTTTTAAAACGAGAGCAGCAACCATGAAAAAAATGAGCTTTCGTTTTGTATTCGCATTCCTATTATCGATCGCCGTTGTGCCTGCGATTAATCTCAGCATAAAAATAAAAGCCCGCCAAGTCGATAGAACGATATGGCATAGCGCGGTGTTGTATAACTTCGATTTCGCCCTACCGTGGATTAGCAGCGGCTTTTACCAGCTTGGCATTTCTCTAGCGCCAGATCAGGTGGTAATAGGAAAGAAAGATTGGCTTTACCTAGGAGATCGCTATGCCAGCGAATTAAGCGTCACACGCAAAGGCGCATCTTATGTAGACATGGTAGGTGTACAAAAAATCGGCGTAGCGACCAAAGCGTGGTCTGACTGGATGCATGCGCACGGCGTGACTACTTTCAAGATCATGCTGTTTCCATCAAAGCAAACGGTCTATCCAGAATTTCTCCCTTTATGGATACACCCAGCTGTCCCCTCTGCTTCAGATACCCTGCTAGCACATGCCGCACCTGACATCTATTTTGATACGCGTCCCGCCTTAAAGGAAGCGAAGTCGCAGATGACGGCTCCGCTCTATTACAAGACTGATTCCCATTGGAATAGTCTGGCGGCGTGGATCGCATTTACGGCATTCACCCATGAACTTCAGCAAACTGAAAAGGAAATGCAATTTTATACCTCAAGGGATGCTAAGGTCGCTGCGATCCATCAACGCGCTGGCGGAGATCTAGCAAATTTCCTAGGCATGGCGACACGCCTACATGACGAGGAGCCTGTCATCAATGTGCCAGGGGACGCGCAAGTTGATCGACTACAAATCGCTACTGAGCAATATGATTTTGCCAGTGGAAAATTGCTCGCTTCCGTAGGTAATCCTCAAGTTAGCACGCCAAGAAGCGCCATGCTGATTAAGTCAAAAAACGCACTCAATAAAAGGCGCGTTCTTTGGCTACACGACTCTTATGGAATTGCCGTTACCCCTTATATGGCAGCAACTTTCAGCGAAACGCTGCATTTACACTACGAGGTAACTACGCCAGAAATCATCGCCAATTTGGTTGCGCAATTTAAACCAGACTTCGTTTTTATTTCGGTGGTTGAGCGGCAAGCGAGAATGGATTGGTTCGCCAATCTGCCACCAAAAGAATGAGCTAAATTACGCGCATGATGAGCATGTCAAAACATACGGCGAGAATATTGTGACGTACTAATCACATCAATAGGCTTGGCGTTAACTCAAGCTTTGCTCACTCTTCCAAGGTCTGCAACAAATATAATTTCTGATACAAGCCATTCTCTATCGTCATCAGTGCAGCATGACTACCCTGTTCGACTAATCGCCCATGATTGAGCACGATGATTTGATCCGCATCGCGTATGGTTGATAGTCTATGGGCAATCGCTACGATGGTAACTTGTCCTCTTAACTCATTCAATGCAAGTTGAACGACTTGTTCGGTCTCGCTATCGATATGTGAGGTTGCTTCGTCTAAGAATAAGATTTTGGGTTGCCCTGCCAAAGCGCGTGCAATCGCGATCAATTGTTTTTGCCCTGTCGATAACTTAGCACCGCCCTCTCCCAAAGGCGTCAAATAACCATGTTCTAATTGCGAAATAAAATCATGGGCACGCGCGGCTTTGGCTGCGGCGACAATCTCAGCCTCACTGATGTCACGTCCCATCGCAATATTTTCACGGGCGTTCGCCGCTAACAAAAAAGGTTCTTGCGGTACTAGGCCGACACTGGCACGAAAATGTTCGTCACTGAGCTCAGCCAAATCCAAATCATCGACTAAGATCTTGCCACTCTGCGCGGTATAAAAGCGCAATAATAAACTTAGCAAAGTCGATTTTCCGCTGCCAGTATGACCGACGATGCCGTAAAAACCACCGGCAGGTATGGTCAAATCGATGTCATGCAAAACGACTTGCGCGGGGTCGTAACCAAAGCATACTTTCTCTAGGTGCAATGCGCCTCGCGTAATTTCTGCAGCATTGTCTTTGGTCGGTGCTGTCGCTTCTTGCAACAAAGTATTTACCCGTGCTGCCGACACCACTGCTTGTTGAATTTGTCCGAACTGCAAAGTAATTTGTATCAGAGGATCGACCACCCGCGCAATGTAGCTAACGAACGCATACAAGATACCAATCTCCAAGCCAGAAAAACTGCGCTGCCCAAACACGAAAATCACTACGACCAGTAATAGTGAATTGAGCAAATCCAAGGCTGGGCGCAACAGCCAAGCATTGGCACGCAATTCATCCACACGCGCTACATAATGCTTTTGATTGGTCGCTTCAAAACGTTTGCCGAAACCACGTTCAGCATTGCAAGCTTGCAGCGCACTCATGCCATTGATACTCTCAGCGACTTGCGCATTAATCTCGCTGCGCATCTGGCGCGCACGCGTCACCGCTGGCGCGCTCCAGCGCTGATAAAACCAAACGATCACGACCACCGCTGGCACTAGCATCAAGACGATCAACATCAAGCGCCAATCCAGCCACGCCATCGCAATCAAAGCGCCGAGTACGACGATAGAACTGTCTAACATCACGAACAAGACTTGCACGTAGAGATTTTTCACGGCCTCGGTATCGTTGGTGACGCGGCTCACCAATTGTCCAGTGATCGCTCTATCAAAAAAAGCCATCGGCAAGCGCAATACATGCGCATACACTTGCTCACGCAAACGCCGTACTGAGCGCATCGCCACGCCGGCTAAACGTGTTAATTGCAAATAGCGCAGCCACGTTGCCCACCAGCCAGTCAAAACAAAAGCCAACAGCAAAGCGGCCATCATCCAAGTTTCATTATTCCGAGGTAGCAAATAATGATCGATAAAGGCCTTGCCTAAAAT
>CAYXJI010000027.1:0-4137 GCA_964465175.1 uncultured Burkholderiaceae bacterium
AATAAGGCTCAAGCCAAACTGAGCAATGAAAGTTTTGTGGCACGTGCTCCAGCTGCCGTTGTCGAACAAGAGAAAGAGCGCGTTGCGGGGTTCTCTGCGACTTTGAGTAAGATGCAGGAGTCTTTTGCTAAGTTGGGGTGATTTGGTTTTGATTGGGTTGTAAATGCAAAAAGCGCTTCGAGGTTTCGGAGCGCTTTTTTGTTTAGATGGAGAAAATTCGTAGGGTGTGCACAGCTTCACCGTGCCCACGCGTAACGGTCGCTTAAGATGAAAAGACCAAACAGTAAAAATAACATTTGCGATGCTAAGCAATTCCGCAAGGGCAAAATTAGTTTCTTACGCGCATTTACAATTTGTCGGATTTCTTCAAGACGGCTAGAGATCCATATCGTATCTTCCTTGTTCAATTAACGATAAGGAGAATCGCGATGAAATTAGGTTACACCATTTTATATGTACACGATGTGCCGAAGACGCTGGCATTTTATCAAGCGGCATTTGGTTTTCAACCTCGATTTCTGCACGAAGGTGGAGATTGGGGGGAACTGGAAACGGGTGCGACTTGCCTTTCATTTTGCTCTTATTCACTGCTAAAGCAAATCGGCAAAACAACGCAAACACCTGATCCCAAAACGCCGTGTTTTGAAATCGCTTTAGTAACCGAAAATGTCGCAACCGCCATGCAACACGCTTTGGATGCAGGTGCAGTCATGATTCAAGAACCAGAACAAATGCCTTGGGGGCAAACGGTGGCGTATGTCGCTGATATCAATGGATTTTTGGTGGAACTATGTACGCCGATGACTCCGTCATAGCCGTCAATAGCCTGAGATTGATAAGGCGGCGAGCAGCTTAGGGTCATTTCTGAGTACATTTGGACTATGACCGAACCATTGTTTAAATGCACGATTCATGTGCGCTTGGTCGGCATAGCCATGATTCGCCGCTAGGGTACTTAAAGAACTCGTATATGCAAGTTCTGCACCTGCGCGCCTTACTCTTGCCAGATTACGCCAATAGCAAGGGGTTCGATCCGTATGGCGTTGCAAGTGCCGCTCTAAGCTTCGTTCAGATATTCCCAATAAACGGGCAGAGTCAGCGACGCTGCTCGTTTTTGCAAGCACCATTAAAGCGTCAATCACGTCTTGATTTATGGAAGTACACTCCTCCAAATAGCTCAGTATTTTACTAGTGTCATCGAGATGGCAATGCTGCATCGCTCGCAATAAAGTTTCGGTAGCAAACTGGACTCCAGGTTTGCATCGAAAACCGATAAAGTAATCACTCGGATTGCATTGCACTGCGTAAGCACTATCCGCTAAATCAGTTACAAACCACTCGCCCACACCTTGGGCGGAACCACACCATATCAAGTCTTGACAACCATCGGGAAGAACCCAAATAAGTTCTGCTGTCGTCACTTGAGCAGACCATGTTTCAAGTACTGCATTTGGAAGATTTAAATTTGGCATAGAAATTTGAATTGCGCGAACACAGTCAGAGTATCTATGTTTCTCATTCCGATCACAAGTGTCAAGCTAAGTGGATACCTAAGAGATAAAGAATACGCATTATGCGAGTATTAGCTGTGCTACGTCCACGCGATCCATTGTCGGCGAAACCAAGCTGATATTAAAAGTAGAAATCGACGTCGCCGCAGAACGCGAACGCCTACCGAAAGAAATGGCGAAACTCGAAGCTGAAATCAACAAGGCACAAGCGAAACTCAGCAATGAAAGTTTTGTTGCCCGCGCTCAAGCTGCTGTTGTCGAACAAGAGAAAGAACGTGTAGCGGGATTTTCCGCGACTTTGAGTAAGATGCAGAAGTCGTTTGCTAAGTTGAGATGATTTGTTTTTTGGTGGGGTTGTAGATGTGAAAAGCGCTTCGAGGTTCGAAGCGCTTTTTTTTGTTCTATTGGAGATTAAATACGTAGGGTGTGCACAGCCTCATCGTGCCCACGCGTAACGGTCGATAGCGATAGAAAGCTTGGTGGCCAAACACCATCCACTAGGATTATCAAATCCGCGTGGGCACGAAAAACGTGTCCACATAACTCAAAGTATTAGACGTCTTCTATTTCAAAAAAATCAGTGTCAACGGTCTTCACTTCGTATGAATTTTTGGTTTGCACACCAACTCCATATTTATACATTAGATCAACAAGTCGAACACCGTCGATGAGAATGATCTTATGGTGTGCGTCTTTTGCCTTTTTCTTGGCGCTTTCTGCGAAATCCGTCGTTGTCACGAATATCCCCTTAGTCGTATCGCCACTCATCGCACCAATAAAATTTCTAATGTCTGTTTCTTGAACTTTGTTTTCCGTAAATCGTTTTGCTTGAATGTAAATTTTTTCTAGTCCTAGCTTGTCTTCATTCATCACACCATCAATTCCACCATCTCGAGACTTTGACGTTTCGATATATTCACCATAGCCCATCCTATTAAGAAGAATCAACACGACTTTTTCGAAAGCATATGGATCATATTTCTTAAGTTTCTCAAGCAGCTCATTTTTGACGTTTCTCTCAATCTGCTCGATTCCACTATCGATTAAGTCTTGGGGACTCAAGGTCGAAACTGGTTTGTCGTCCTCGAAATTTTCAGGCTTATAGAAGTCAATCACATCAGCATTCATCCTCTCTAAAGTGATCGATTCTCTGTTGGCTAACTTCCCCTTTTCGGTGATTTGAACCTGCCCTCGTTCGGGGTAATGAACCATTCCACCCTTTTTCAAATAAGACTTTCCCCAAGCGATTCGATTTTCGATTAAGCGCTCACCGCTCTTCGTAGTTTGACTCAACAATTCTTGTGGTAGCTCTAAGTAGTATTTACGCTCTACAAGTTCAAGAAGTTTTCTACCTGTGATTATTTGACCGTCGTCGAGAATATCGAGAATTGGCAAAAACGTCTCATTGAATTTCGGAAGATCCATTGTTTTCCCTTATGAGCAAGAACGACCCATCTCATTCTACGTTAAAAGATGTAACGTTTAATATTGTAAACATGTTGGGCGGGTGAAACCCGCGCCTCCTAGGCCACATACATCGCCAATCGACCGATATACCGCGCGGGTTGCACCCGCCCTACAATTTTAGCAACATCGTTTCCGCTATTCTACTTTCGACCCGACCAATAGCCCGGACGACGACTCTGATGGGCGACAGCTACGACGACAATCTGATCATTGATTTCTCGGTAGATTACAGAATAGGGAAATCGCCTTAACACCAACTTCCGGGTATCTTGACGCCACGACGTGCCAAGTTTGGGATGTTGAAAAAGCAGATTGATTGTATGCTCAAACTCTTCAATCAATGCACGCGATAAGCTGCTGCCTGCGCGTTGTCTGTAGAACTCTGCAGCCTAACGAAGATCGCTCTCCGCCTCTGGGTGCAAAATAAAATTCATTGAAACTCGGCCTTTAATTTTGTCAGTGCTTCACTACCTGACACCAAGCTAATTTTTCCACTCTCAATTTCAATAAGACGTCGTTCAACTTCTACTGCCCATGCCTCTTCAACTGCTGGGTCGGCATCCAAACTGGCGATCAGCCTTTCAACTAAATGCGCACGGTCGGCTGGCGGCAATTGCAGTACTTCTGCTTCCACAATTTCGACAGGCAAAGACATGATTATTTCCAATGCAAAAACGTGGTTAGAATAGGTTGCCACAAGCCGTTGAAGACGTCAAACTTTGATGCAAGAATCTGCTAGGCAAGTTAACTCACCCGGTAAGGCGTAAGCTTTTCGTAGGGCGCCAATAGCCGAAGGCGTATTGCGCCGCATGAACTTTGATCATGGTCATATATCATTTTCTTTGATACCTTAGACAGGCAAATAAATTATTTTGCCGTTTTTCACAATACTATCGGATGGTGTAATACGGCTTCGCCTATTACACCCTACGCGTTCATTGAGCTTTTGCCGCCTCTGCATTGGCTTCCTCGATTTCTGCCTTACTCATTTGCGACTCTGCATACTTACGATAGGTCACTGCATCATCATAATCGCCAGCAAGAATAAGCCATTTCATAGCCTCAACTTTATTGACCGCAACACCTTTTCCTTTGAAGTACATTAGCCCTAGTTGATATTGCGCACTGGCGTTCTTTTGTTGTGCTGCCTTTGAGAATA
>CAYXJI010000027.1:4147-19609 GCA_964465175.1 uncultured Burkholderiaceae bacterium
CATAGTCACGCGAAACGCCGATGCCACTCACATATAAAACGCCCAAACTATATTGCGCGTCGGCATACCCAAGTTCCGCTGCCTTGTTGAACCAATAGACCGCCATGCCGTAATTGGGCGCAACGCCCTTGGCTTTTGCGTACATACGGCCAAGATTGACTTGCGCCCGCACATTATTCTGCTGCGCTGCTTTTTCAAATAGCGCTTTCGCCTCGACGTAATTCTGCGCGACACCTTCTCCCTTTAAGACCATCAGGCCAAGGTTAAACTGCGCATCGGCATTTCCTTGCTCAGCAGCTTTTTTAAATGCAGCTGCCGCCGCCGGAAAGTTTCGTTGATCATACAAGATGACACCGTCCGAAAAGTCATCAGCTCGAGAGAATAGACTCAAGGTAGTAAAACTAAAAATCAGCAATGCCTGTAAGAGCAATTTCATATTTACCTTTCGCACGATGACTGGATGTTTCTGTTCAAAAAACCGTTCAATTATGAAGGGGACAAACTATCACTCACAAACATTCAAGAATTCCCACTACCGCGCATCATTGTACATCCTTGCCCAGCTAATAAACCGCATGGATGGCGCCCGACTTAGGTGGTGACATCATCGCGAAACGCCATAAAATCCAAAACTTTGCTATCCTAGCGCCCTTCAGCTGATCGGCAATTTTGTCTAAAATCGCAAGCACTCAATTTCATGGAAACCTATTATGGCCTCACTACAAGATCAATTTTTAAAAGCAGGACTCGTCGATAAGAACAAGGCCAAGCTGGTGCATCAGGACAAGGTCAAACAGAAAAAAGTGGAGCGTCGCACTGGCACCGAGAGCGTGGATGAGGCGCGTTTAGCTGCACTGGAGGTACAACACAAAAACGCCGAGCGCGCGCGTGAACTCAATGCGCAACGGGATGCAGCCGCTGCACAAAAAGCCGTGTTTGCGCAAATTGTGCAAATGGTGCAAACCAATCGCCAGAGCAAGGGCAATGGCGATATCGCTTACTACTACACGTATGGCACCAAGATCGACAAAATCTATGTATCAGCGGAAGTACAAGGACATCTCATTGCTGGCCGACTCGTGATTGTGTGTGTGGAGGGAAAAACGGAATTAGTACCACGAATTGTCGCCGACAAAATCGCTGAACGCGATGCGTCCTTGGTGGTGCGCGTGAATAAAACTTCTAACGAAATTGATGAAGATGATCCGTATGCGGCCTATCAGATTCCGGATGACTTTACGTGGTAGAACGCTGTCGCCTAACCGATGTGCAAGCTTGATCAACTTATGTACCGCGCGGGTTTCACCCGCCCTACGATACTATAAGCACTACGCAAATTAAATTATCGCCATGGCGGACTCGATCCGCCATCTATGCTTGAGTAAGGATTAGTGATGTTCACTTGCTGACGATAGCGTCACTGATTCAAAGTTAACGCTGGATCGCGGGTCAAGCCCGCAATGACAGAAAAAGACAGCCGAAAAAAACAATTACTTCGCCACAAAAAAATAATACCGCGCTTGATAGTCGATACGCACTTCTTTGCCATTGTTCGCGGCGTCACATCCCGTTGCTGGAGCTTTGCCTGCAACCGTCGCAACCCTTTGTATGCTCTTGACGGGGGTGTGCACGCCGTTACCGCTATTAAATTTTGCTTTTAAGAGCAACCAAGGAATAGCATTTAAAAAACTGAAACATAAGCATTGTTGTAAATCAGCCGTCATTCAGCCTCAATTCCGCCTCGGTTCTGCAATTTAAAGCCCTCACTCTAGTAAATTCATGCACCGTCTCAAAAACTGCACGTACAATCCTTGAGCAGTTTTTCCTTCATTATAAAAAATCGGAGACAACATGAATCAATCTGGTCTGATCAAATCGAGCATCGTGATTCTGAGCCTGTTCGTTGCGCAAGTGGCAGCGGCGCAGAGCTCACCAGCGGGTCTGTGGAAAACCATAGACGACAAAACGGGCAAAGTAAAATCTCTAGTACGCATCAACGAATCGGGTGGCGAGTTTCAAGGCAAAATCGAAAAACTATTTCGCGATGCCGACCAAGATCAAAATCCCAAATGCGATAAATGTGATGGCAGTAATAAAGATCAGCCTTTAATCGGCCTGACCATACTCTTTAATATCAAGAAAGATGGGGATGAATATAGTGGCGGCAAAATCCTCGATCCTGCCAATGGCAAACTCTATAGCAGCAAATTAAAATTAATTGAAAACAATAAAAAACTAGAGGTACGTGGCTATGTCGGCATGCCTATGTTTGGTCGTACCCAGATTTGGGTACGCGAAGAATAGCAGCCCGCACTTCGTTCACAAGATTCACATTGGCAGCCTCGGCTGCCTTTTCTTTGCCTCCTCTAGCTGCTTACATGAGACACGCATGAGGCACGCATGAGACAGCTATTTAGCAAGAAACTGCTGCAGCCATTGATAGCGCTGTCGTCCTGTGGTATTTTCGCTGCTATTCGGTGCTTGCAGAAGAAGCTACCCAACATGTGCAGCCAAAATGACGCAGATCATAGGCCATAAAAAAGACGGCAATTTCACTAAAATTATAATGAGTCCAAAGAAAAAATTGACCCAGGGGGGGTCTATTAACGAGCGCATAGGCCAACATTACGGCGTTTTATCCAAATCACACAAGATCACCGCAGACTATGTCGTCGCCAACTCTTTTAGAGCGGCTACCATGTCGATCGACGAATTAGCCGACGCCGTGGGCATTTCGAATGCGACCGCCAATCGTTTTGCGCGTGCCTTAGGCTTTGACGGGTACCCTCAGTTTCGAGCCGAATTGGTGTCAGGTTTTGAAACCATGTTGGCACCGATAGAAGGCTTACGGACAGAAATTGGACGTGCGTCTAGTAGCACCGAAGTCATCACGCGCTCTTTATCAGACGACATCGCCAACTTAGAGATGACGCGCAGTGAATTCCGCCCCGATGCCTGTAATCGTGCGGTAAAAATGATCTTAGAAGCCGAACGCATCTACATCATCGGCTACGGTGCCAGCGCTTATTTGGGTGGCATTATGTGTCATGCGTTGACCAATTATTGCGACAGCGTACAGGCCAATATCGGCACTGGCGGGGCGGCACAGGTTTCCCGTACTTTGTACAAATTTACCGAACGTGATTTGGTCATTGCGATTTCTTTTCCACGTTACTCTAGTGATGTCATCACTTTGCTTGGGCAAGCGAAGAAACGTCAGGTACCTATTTTGGCATTAACCGACAGGCCAAGCTCACCTGTTGCCTCGATCGCCAATGTCACGTTGTACGCACAAACCAAACAGCAGTTCAACTCCGAAGGCATAGTCCTGTGCTTGATCGAGGCAATCTGCGCTGCAGTTGCCAATCAATCTGAGTCCTCAGTCGATATCGCAGCCGAAACGACCGAGCTCATGTTGCCGTGGCTGCACCACGGTAAAAAGTAGTTGAGTCTTGATGTAGATCAGTTCTCCTTGAGTCGAATCGTCCTATCATAATTCTGTAGCGACTATTTACTAAAGGAGTTTTACCTATGCAAGTTGAACATCATCCACTGGCACTTGAGTTTCCAGAATTCAAAGACACGATTCATACTTTAAAAATGGCGAATGCCCATTTTGCTAAATTGTTCGATGAATACACCGATACCGACAAAGCCATCAACCGCGCAGAAAACGGCGTAGAACATTTGGCTGATGCGGCATTAGAGACTTTGAAAAAAGTACGTATCCATTTGAAAGATCAGTTGTTTCAATTATTGCAGACTCACGCTGCGTAATATTGACTTGCCGTGACGAGGCGTGTCACGGTCAAGAAGTAGTAGGGCAAATTTTAGGCGAACCTCGGTTCGCCTTTTTTTGTTCTTGAAAAATTAAATCGTTTTACGTTTCGCCCGAAACACCGATTGATCTGCATAAAAATCTAAATCTTGACCCGACCACCAATTCGGCACACCCAGTATAGGCAGAGGCGTATAGTCTGAAGTCGTCAAAGCATGCGTTTGCAATTGCTCACTCACTTGTGCATCAAGATGCTGCACCTGTAGAGCAAAATTCTGTTGAAAAAAATCGGCATCAACCCACACCACCCAAGCATGCGCGGTGATCCCTTTATACGGCTGCACCAACTTTTCCATCAGGGCATGTCCAAAACTCCAAACCTGCGCCGCCGCAATAAAATCTTCACGTTGTTCGATGAAAACTTGCGGCCATTGATGTTCACGCAAACATGCCAAAAGTCTGCGTCCGCGTTCGGAGTTTTCCAACACCAAGAGTGCCGCGTTTTCATCAAAAATCGTCGCCGCATCACGTGCAGGGCCGCGCGATTTGCCTATCCCTAAACTAGCGATTTGGGCTGACTGCAAGGCATTGAGTTGACGCTTAATGCACGGAAAACTCAACCACACCAGCGCATTAAAAAAGTCATGCAGATTTTCACGCGTGGGCACTTTGCCAGTCGCACTAATATGACTTTCGTAGGCAACGCCTTCGGGTAATTCTTCTTGCGCGATAAATTGCAGCGGCATGCCAAGATGATTTTGCAAGCCATCTTCATGTGCTGCACGATTCAAGGCACCACGCCAATCGTCTTGCGCCAGAATTTTTTGAGCGGCAGGCAGTATCGCCGCCAGCCAAGGGCGCGACCAATCGATATCCGAATAAAACACGGTCATCTCGACGCGACTAAGCCGACACTTTCCAGTTGATAGTCTCACCTGCATTGAGCGGCACAAGACTGCCGTCGAGATAGCGTAATTCATTCGGCAAAGTCCAGCTCTCACGCGTCAAAGTCATGCGACCGGCATTGCGCGGCAATTGATAAAAATCAGGTCCAAAGAAACTTGCGAAGCCTTCCAATTTATCTAAAGCGCCGACTTGATCAAAGGCCTGCGCATACAATTCCATCGCATGTAAAGCGGTGTAGCAACCAGCGCAACCGCAGGCATGTTCTTTCACACCTTTGGCATGGGGCGCGGAATCGGTACCGAGGAAAAAACGTGGATTACCCGAAGTTGCGGCCTTCACCAAAGCCTGGCGATGGGTTTCGCGCTTCAACACTGGCAAGCAATAATAATGCGGGCGAATGCCGCCTTTAAAAATTTCGTTACGGTTGTACAGCAAATGATGGGCGGTGATCGTCGCTGCAATCGGGCCACTCGCCTCCGCCACATAGGCCGCGGCTTCGCTGGTGGTAATGTGCTCAAACACGACTTTCAGTTCTGGCATATCGGCACGCAAAGGCTGCATCACGGTATCAATAAACACCGCTTCACGATCAAACAAATCGATCTCTGGGCTGGTCACTTCGCCATGCACCAAAAACGGCATGCCGAGTTCTTGCATGACTTCTAAAGTTTTATAACACTTACGCAAATCCGTCACACCCGCATCCGAATTGGTGGTCGCACCAGCCGGATACAATTTCACCGCATGCACAAAACCGCTATCTTTGGCACGACGACTTTCATCGGGCGGTGTGTTATCGGTCAAATACGAAGTCATCAAAGGTTCGAAAGCCATACCCTCAGGTAGAGCTGCCAAAATACGTGCACGATACGCCGCGGCTTGTTCAGTCGTCGTCACCGGCGGCCGCAAATTCGGCATCACAATCGCGCGCGCGAATTGCGCTGCCGTGTGTGGTAAGACAGTTTTCAACGCATCGCCATCACGTAAATGCAGGTGCCAATCATCTGGTCGGGCGATGGTGAGTTGTTGAGGAATGGAAGTGGCAGTCATAAAAAGCTCGCTAAAACAATGTGGAGGTAATGATAGTTCTGAGAACATCAAAATAGCTGCTATTTTACCGTTTTGAGGCCTCGCTGAGCATTTTCCACTCATTGAAAGCTGTGAATGCTTATTAACAAGCAAAAAGCATCTCTAAAAAATCTTGCCAAATTTTGCCAAGACTTCTAAGATGTCTGCATGAGCACCATGAATATTTCCCTCCCAGAGCCCCTCAAAAACTTTGTTGATTCACAAGTAGCAAAGGGGCATTACGGCACGTCCAGCGAGTATGTGCGTGAGCTCATTCGCCAAGATCAAGAACGGCAACAATTGCGCGCCTTATTGATAGAAGGTGCAGAATCACAAGTGATTGGACAATTTGATCAAGCTTACTTTGACAACTTACGTTCGCTGATCAACAGCACCAAATCTAAGTAATTGTGGCCGTGAACAAGCCTTCCAGCAACAAACCTGTGATTCGCCGAGTCCGTGCAGATACTGACATACAAGCAATAATCAGTTATTACATGGAACAAGAAGCGACCAAAGCGGCGCTTGATTTCGTCGCCGAATTAGAAACCGCCATTCAACATATTCAAACTTATCCAGAATCAGGCTCGCCAAGATACGCTCACACGCTGAACTTGCCTGGCTTGCGTTGCTGGCCTTGTCAGCATTTTCCTTATCTTATTTTTTATCTTGAGCAATCAAACTGCATTGACATCTGGCGTATCTTGCATCAACAACGTGAGATTCCTGCTTGGTTGTTGAGCGACGTAAATGCTTAAGACAATAAGTACGGTTGCGGGATGCTAATCCCACCTACCAGGCTAAAATCCCCCGACAAGTGCAAATTTAAATTCGGAGTTAAACGTCAAAATCATGAGCAGAATTCCGATAGAAACCAATTGGCTTACTTCCTTAAACAGGGAAGCTAAACTACTATTTCTCACACGTCTAGCACATGGCATTACCATCACAGGACGGAATAGTTATGTTCCAGGAAGCGATGAGTTAGAAAATCCGACTCAATTGAGAAAAATCAACGAAATTCAGCATCGAGTGTTGGGTTGCTTACTTCAACTAATGCAGGATGAAGCTTACGAAAACATCTACCATTCTATTGCCAATTGCGTGCTGAATGAATCTGAACCTGAATTGCATGCTTTAATGTTTTACACTTGGCAGGAAAGCAAAGGTCAACTTTAATACGCTAGGTACTATTATCAACCAGTTTTAATTAAACACCTTATCCGAAGGAAACCGCATACTATCTCTCAATAAAAAACTCATAGGCAAAGCATAGTTCACACCCGTCGGCGGCAACGGCTGCATGAACCATTTTTCATAAAGTTTGCTGAGTTCACCTTCATTCATCATTCTGGCGATTTCTTTGTCTATCAAGACTTTCAAGCTGGGGTCGTCTTTGACTAACATGATGGTTTGAGCCTCTATGCCTCCGCCGTCGCCAGTGACTTTCCATAGCTGAATTTGATCGGCGCTGGCACGCAAACCTGCTAATACCACCTCTTCACTGACAAAGGCATCTGCCTGTCCCTGTTGCAACATCTCAAGAGCAGCATGGGAAGTACTGGCTTCTATTATTTTTATTTCTGAAAATTTGAATTGTGTTTGTTGCCTTAACAATCCTAAAGCAAGGCTGCCACGCACCACGACGACGCGTTTTTGCGATAAGTCTGACCAATTTTTAATCGTTGACTCTGCGCTCGTTAATAGGCGCGTTGCAGAAAAAAAGTAAGGGATAGAAAACGCCATCTGCTTGCGGCGTTCAGCGGTATTCGCGGTGGTGCCACATTCAAAATCGGCTTTGCCTTCCTGTATCGCTACAAATCGATTCGATGAATTGACGAGCAAATAACTGACTGTGAGTTGCGGCATTTTCAATACACGCTTGATACGTTCTACCACTTTTCTGCAGATGTCCATCGCATAGCCTATGGGCTTGCTGTCTTCAGATAAATAGGAGATGGGAATGCTGGCTTCGCGATGCGCAATGACGATGGTCTTGCGTTCTTTGATACGTGCCAGGGTGTCGGCGGCGTTGACTTCTGTGGCGAATAATAAAACTAAGGCATAACTTAACAACTTGAACACGGTGTTCCTTCGTGGGGAAATGATTGCCGTGGTATTTTACACTTTGAGGGATTTGTGTGTTGTGGAGGGTGTAGGTTTGGTTTTCGTTCAGTTTCGACTTTATTGGCTACACTTCTCGACCTCTGGCCGGGGGTGGCCCGGCGGCCACTCACTTTTCTTGCTTCGCCAAGAAAAGTAAGCAAAAGAAGGCGACGCAGGCGTCACTGCACTTCGTGTTCCCAATTGTGCATTACAAAAAATGGGAAAGCCTTGAAACTCGCCTGCGGCTCAGACAGCAAGGCTTTCTTTTTCCATTTTCTGTAATGCACAATTGGCAGTGCCACATGCGATAAGGACGATGGATCGACCGTTCACCACAAACTTTACTTTATCTTGCCCGAGAATTCATTGAGCCAAGAGAAATTTGATTCTCGGGATGCAGAGCAAGGCGTCTCCCGCAGCAATATGTCAATATTGCGAGGACAGACAACGCCGAGCTGCGCCCGAAAATCAAATTTATCGCCGCGCTCAATTAAGGGTAGAGACCTCTGACTTCACGCGCTTGTAGTACTCGCGTGCAACCAATAATAAATGCAGCCGTACGCAAAGATACTTTCTTGTCTTCGGTGACTTGCCACACTGAACTAAAGGCTTCTTTCATGATGCGGGTTAAGCGATTATTGATTTCGTCTTCGGTCCAGAAATAGCTGGAGAAATCTTGCACCCATTCGAAGTAAGACACCGTCACACCGCCGGCATTGGCGATCACGTCTGGTACGACCAAGACACCACGATCACGCAAGATGTCATCAGCTTCTGGTGTGGTTGGCCCATTTGCGCCTTCGAGAATAATTTTTGCGGTAATTTGATTTGCATTGGCTTCTGTGATTTGCTGTTCCAATGCGGCAGGAATCATGATGTCGCAATTGACTGACCAAAATTCATTGTTTGGCAATACCGCTTCTATGCCTTCAAAACCAGCCACGCTGCCATGTGCCGCGACGTGGTCTAATAATTTTGGCACATCCAAACCATTGGAATGGAAAATGGTGCCGCCGTGATCTTGTACTGCGACGACTTTAGAACCTGCTTCGGCGAACAAACGTGCAGCGATACCACCTACATTACCAAAACCTTGCACCGCAATTTTTGCACCTGCAATCGTCACACCTTTTTTTGCAGCGGCTTCGCAACCAACCACGAATACGCCACGACCAGTCGCTTCACGACGGCCTAAACTACCGCCGAGGGAAATTGGCTTACCTGTGACCACGCCTGTCGCCGTGCGACCTTCATTCATGGAATAGGTATCCATCATCCACGCCATCGTCTGTTCATTAGTGTTAACGTCAGGTGCTGGAATGTCTTTGTCCGGGCCGATGATGATGCCGATCTCGGAGGTGTAACGACGTGTCATGCGCATGAGTTCGCCACGCGATAGCGTTTTAGGATCAACGCGGATACCACCTTTAGCGCCGCCGTAGGGCACATTGACTGCGGAGTTCTTAATGGTCATCCACGCAGACAGCGCCATCACTTCGGACAAGGTCACATCTTGATGGAAACGCACGCCGCCTTTACCTGGACCGCGTGAAGTATTGTGCTGTACGCGATAACCTTCGAAGTGGGCAATGGTGCCATCATCACGTTCGATAGGGACATCAACGATCAAAATACGCTTAGGGCGTTTTAAAGTTTCGACCCAACGTGACAAGTTGCCGAGGTAAGGCGTGACGCGGTCGATTTGCTCTAGGTATACATTCCATGGGCCAGTCGCATGCGGGGTCAGGTAGGACGGGATTTGGTGATTACTCGACATGGTAAGTCTCGCTTTGCTGAAGTGATAATCTTAGATAGTGAATTAGTTTTTCCGCCTTTCGCATGCGTTGTTTCGCGCTAGCACCAGATGACTGGTATGGGCACATGCAGAAGGCAGCGCATCTTAAGACAAGTGCGCTGGTCTGCTCCAATGCTTTGTTTGCATCTAACTATGCGTGAATCGCATAGTTTTTATATTGACATTATTGGGCGTGACTCAATTAATGAAAAATCGGTACACAACTGAATGAACAATAAAAATTAGCGTTGCGATCTGACGGTTTTTGATTTGTTCGCCAAATGCGACTTTTGCGCGAGATAGTCCCATAATTTTGCCGCCACCGCCTTACCCGGTTTTTGTTCAGAAGGACGTGCGCGATACAGGCGAATTTCCATACTGACCTCCCACGTATCGACACCGCCGTCGGCACGTGCCAATTGCTTTTGCTTGAGCTCACGCACCACCGCAGACTCCGGTAAAAACGCGATGCCACGGCCTTCTAGCGCCATCATTTTTAAGCCTTCTGCCATATCGGTTTCGTAGCATTTATCAAGGTGCAATGCTTGTTTGGTTTGATTCAAAATTAAATCCACCATACGACCCAAATACGCATTATTCGCATAGGCAAGGAAAGGTAGCGGCTGTTCTATCGTGCCAGGCAAGACAAAATCTGGCGTCGCCAATTTGTCGCAACGGGCATAAGCGCGCAGCGCCTCGGTTCCCATGCTGATCATTTCGTATTGTGCAGGATCGAGCAATAAGGGTTGCTGCGGATGGTGATAGCACAACATCAAATCACAACCTCCTTCAACTAAACTCATGACCGCATCATGGACGTTGAGCGCTAACAAACGACTATTGATATCACCAAAATTCTGCTGCAACTCAGTCAGCCATTTGGGTACAAAAGTCAGCGACAAAGTATGCGGCACCGCGAAATCCACCGTGGTTTGTATCGAGGTGCGTTTGCCGCGCAATAGGGCGCGGGCATTGTTGATTTGCCCCAACATCGCTATCGCTTGCTCAAAAAAAATCTCACCGGCATTGGTCAATCGAGTCGGATACGAGGTGCGATCAATTAGATCCGTACCCAACCAAGCTTCCAAGGATTGTATGCGTCGCGAAAACGCTGGTTGTGTCACGTGCCGCAACTCTGCGGAGCGACTAAAACTATTGGTTTCCGCCAAAGACACGAAATCTTCTAGCCATTTGGTTTCCATAAAATTCACCGAAATAATAGATCGTTGAACGGATATCGTTCAGTTAAATATCAAAGTACACAAGCAAAACTTCTAGCCGCAGCAAGGTAGGAACTCACTCCACATTGGTATGCTGCTGCCGCTCCCACATTTGTGCATACGACCCGGCCAAAGCCATGAGCTCGGTATGGGTGCCACGTTCAATAATACGGCCTTTATCCATCACCAAAATCTGTTGCGCATCGACGATGGTTGACAAGCGGTGCGCGATCACTAGGCTGGTGCGACTCTTGGCGATTTGCTTGAGCTGGGCTTGTATCAGTTGTTCTGATTTTGAATCTAAGGCCGAAGTTGCTTCATCAAAGATCATGATCACGGGATTTTTTAATAGGGTGCGTGCGATGGCAACACGTTGTTTCTCACCGCCTGATAATTTCAAACCGCGCTCGCCGACCATAGTCTCGTAAGCGTCGGGCAGACTTTCGATAAAGTCGTGAATGTAGGCGGCTTTGGCAACGGCAATCACTTCGTCGTGCGTCGCGCCCGGTTTGCCATAGGCGATGTTGTACGCAATCGTGTCATTAAACAAAACCGTATCTTGCGGCACGATACCAATTGCCTGACGCAAAGAATGCTGCGTCATGTCCAAAATATTTTGCCCTGCGATTTGTATCGCGCCTGATTGAATATCGTAAAAGCGAAACAGCAAACGTGACAAGGTCGACTTGCCAGAACCGCTATGTCCCACCACGGCAGTGGTGGTGCCCGCAGCGATCGTAAAATCAACATCGAACAAAATCTGGCGCTTCGTTTCGTAACTAAAATTCACGCCCTGAAACACGACTTCGGGCGAGGCATGTCCCGATAATTGCAAAGCAGGCGCGTTTTCTTTATCGGCGATTTCCTTATTTTGATCCATCAAAGAAAACAGCTTCTCCATGTCGGCCAAGCTCTGCTTAATTTCGCGATACAAGACACCCAAAAAGTTCAGGGGAATATACAACTGAATCATGAAGGCGTTCACCAAAACCAAATCGCCCAAAGTCATGGTTTGATCAATCACCCCTTGCGCCGCGCGCCATAAAATCAAAGTGACGGCAGTCGCAATAATCAGGGATTGGCCTGCGTTCAAAAGCGATAAAGTCGTCTGCGATTTAACTGCCGCTTTCTCATAACTTTGCAAACCTTGATCGTAACGTTGCGCTTCATATTCTTCGTTACCAAAATATTTGACCGTTTCGTAATTGAGCAAAGAATCAATTGCCTTGGTGCTGGCTTTGGAATCTAACTCATTCATGGTGCGCCGAAAATTAGTGCGCCATTCTGTCATCGCGATCGTAAACACAATGTATGCGATCAAAGCAAAGATCGTGATGATGGCGAACCATTTATCATACTTAACAAACAAATAGCTAAGCACCAAACCGATTTCTAATAGCGTCGGCACGATACTAAACAAGGCGAAGGAAACCAAGGACGAAATCGCTCTGGTACCACGTTCAATATCGCGCGTCATGCCACCCGTTTGGCGATTTAAGTGAAAGCGTAAAGACAGTGCATGTAAATGACGAAAGACCTTCAGCGCGATCGTGCGCACCGCACGTTGTGTGACTTTGGCGAATACAAATTCGCGCATCTCGGTAAATAAGGTAGTCGACAGGCGCAAAGCACCGTATGCAATCAAAACACTCGCGGGCAAAACCATCAAGCTGGCGGGACTGAGCGGATTGGCCGTAAGGCGGTCAACCAACTCCTTCAAGACCAAAGGCACACCGACATTGGCCAACTTGGCACCGACCAAAAAACTCAGGGCCAACAAAACGCGCCACTTATACGCCCACAAATAAAATAACAAAGTTTTAACTGTGGACCAGTCGCCACGAACATGGCTATTGGCGGCGGGAGCAGAGGAGGAGGAATTACGGCGCATGGGCTACAATCAAAAAAGGAATTTGCGATATCATTCTAGGTATTGTGCGGTTGATGAGTAGCAGCGGAGTCGCAGCGATCAGCGACGATCATACAAGTCAACTCAAATTCCCTATATGTGAATAATCGACGAAGTGTTCACTCCCCGATTGTATCGCGTTCAGCCTAACCACGAGAGCCTACCATGCCAGATCATCCCCAAACTTCCCTGCCTCCGGGCATGCCTACCCTTAGAGTAATGCCTATGCCATCAGATGCCAATATCCATGGTGACGTGTTTGGTGGATGGATTATGGCGCAGGTCGATATCGCTGGCGCGGTTCCGGCGGCACGACGCGCCAACGGGCGAGTGGCGACTATTGCCGTCAATTCTTTTCTATTTAAGCAGCCAGTATTTGTAGGGGATTTATTATCGTTTTATGCAGAAGTGGTCAAAGTCGGCAACACTTCCGTCACCGTCTCCGTCGAAGTGTATGCGGAACGTAATCGCCTACAAGCCGATACGGTGAAAGTGACCGAAGCGACCTTGACTTATGTCGCGACTGACGGGCAGCGCAAGCCACGTCAAATTCCTAAGCTTGACGCGATATAGAAAAATTTAAGCGTCACCATAAAAAAGAGAGCCGCAGCTCTCTTTTTTATGTGGGTGCAAATACATCAAGCCTTTTTCGCTTCATCCCGCAGAGCGCGACGTAAAATTTTACCGACATTCGTCTTAGGCAATTCGGTACGAAATTCGATATACTTCGGTTTTTTGTACCCGGTGAACTCTTCCTTGCAGAAAGCCATCAAATCTTCTTTCGTTAAAGCCGGGTCTTTTTTAACCACGTAGAGTTTCACCGCCTCGCCTGAATTTTCATCTGGCACACCGACGCAGGCACATTCCAAAACGCCTGGATGACCCGCGACCACGCCTTCAATTTCCGTTGGATAGACATTGAAACCAGATACTAAAATCATGTCTTTTTTGCGGTCAACGATTTTTGTGAAACCACGCTCATCCATAATACCGATATCACCGGATTTAAAGAAACCATCGGGGGTAAATGAGTTCGCCGTTTCATCAGGACGATTCCAATAACCTTGCATGACTTGCGGGCCGCGGATAGCGATTTCACCACTCTCACCCAGAGGCACTGGCTTGCCATCATCATCCAAAATCGCGATTTCAGTTGAGGAAATCGGTAGACCTATACTACCTGTGAATTCTTTAGAATCCGCATAATTGGCCGTTGCTACTGGCGAGGTTTCTGACAAACCGTAGCCCTCTGCGATAGCGCAACCTGTCACCGCTTTCCATCTTTCGGCAACTGCTTTTTGTACTGCCATCCCGCCACCCGTGGAGCAAAAATAGCCGGAAAAATCGGTTTTAGAAAATTCAGGATTATTCAACAAGGCGTTATATAAAGTATTCACCGCAGGGAAAATATTCACTCTATATTTTTTGAGCTCTTTGACAAATCCTGGAATATCGCGCGGATTAGGGATCAAGATATTCAAACCACCAATGCGGGTACCGACCATATTACAGACTGTCAACGCAAAGATATGGTAGAGCGGTAAAGCGCACACAAATACCAATTGTGGCGTCCCTTTATGGGCGTCCATGCTGGGTTTGAGCCAAGCGTGATTTTGCAATACATTGGCCACCACATTCTTGTGCGTCAAAACCGCCCCTTTGGAGACGCCCGTTGTGCCGCCGGTGTACTGAAGGAAAGCGACATCATCCAGCTTGGCCTCCTTGGGTTGAAACTTCATAGAAGCGCCTTGCGCCAATACCTCTTTGAATGTCAGCGCTCCCGGCAAATTGAATGCTGGTACTAATTTCTTCACGTGACGTACTACCAAATTCACAATCGCGCCTTTGATACCGCCCAGCATCTCGCCCATAGAACACACAACGACATGCTTAATATCGGTATGGGCAATCGCCTGCTCTAAAGTAATCGCAAAATTCTCTAAAACAAAAATCGCTTCTGCACCTGAATCCTTCAATTGATGTTCTAGTTCACGGTGGGTGTACAAAGGATTGACATTGACCACGATATAGCCAGCACGTAGTACGGCAGCCAAAGCAACCGGATATTGCAACACGTTGGGCATCATGATCGCAACTCGGGCGCCGGGCTTCAAACCACGGCTTTGCAGCCAAGCGGCGACTTTTTTTGACAGAGCATCGACCTCACCATAAGTCATGAACTTATCCATGCAGACATAAGCATTGCGATCAGCAAAGGTCTTGAATGCCTCATCTAGAAGATGCACCAGCGATTTGTACTGCGTAACATCAATCTCTGCCGGTACACCTGGCGGATAGGATTTTAGCCAAAATTTATCTGTGCTCATTGTTGTCTCCATGCTGTCTCCATTTTTAATTGATGGGTCAACTTATGTTAACTTGTGTTGACCTCGCGTTGACTCATTTTGCTTGCCGATCTAGCCGACAAAATCTCATGCACCAACAAGATACACCAAGCCTCGGCCTCTGACCATTGCTGGTGCAAATTAGCCGCGAAAATTCAGAAAAAACTGAGCAACAACTCTAGGAAATTTTGCGCTGCAACAAATTACTTTCAGATGACCCTAGCCTTTTCGACTTCTACCAAAAGATCATAAAAAGTTGGACCACCACCCATATCGGTTAATTGTTGACTGGTCACTTCATTGGCATTTTTATGATCGGCGGCTAATTTTTTCCA
>CAYXJI010000028.1:0-19117 GCA_964465175.1 uncultured Burkholderiaceae bacterium
TGCGGCTGGTGCAAAGACATCTGCATCAGCACTGCCCCTGTGCCGAGCAGATCGATGCTGCCGATATTCGCCTAGGCGCGGTCGCCTTCACCCAGCGTTTTGGCTCTAGCCTAGGTTGGAGTTTTGCACAACTCAAAATGCGCGCAACTAACACGCGTAACTAACACGCGTAGTTAATATGTGTAACGAAAACCCTTGACTAATTAAACTCATGATATACAATTGAATTCAATTGCATACAAATGAATCTTAACTAATCAGGAGCTCTCATGTCAGCACTCTTAAACGGTGCAATGATTCCCTTGTCGGGGCGTATCGAAGATGAACTTTATCAGTGGTTTATCTCGCTCGACTACCCTGGTGCTAAGAGTAATAGCGACAAATTGCGCGAGGCATTAAAAGAACTCCGGCTGCAACATGAAGCGACGGCTGATTTCCTCAAGGCGCAAACATGGCTGCAAAATAAGACGGAAGCACTACGGCAATCACTGGCCATCATTGATCGTGATGCTAGGGCGCATTCTGAAATATTTTCAATTATGAATGAACATATCGCCACAATGGCGGCTACACTGTTGTCGGCTCGACCTCACGATACCACCGAGGCCGCGCAGATAGAAGAGCAACTAGTGCGGCGTGCCATGGCCTTAACTGAAGCACTATTGCGACAGGCATTGACGTCAGAGGCTGCCGCCTTTGATCCTAATGTTATTCGTCGCCATGTCGGGCGCTCTGTCGAGTTGGCAACGCTCATTAATTCAAGCAAAACAGGAGAAAATAATGGCTGAATCATTGCGTAGTCGGGTATCTCAAATCGTGATTGGTAGTGCGCATGCGGTGCTCGATAAAATCGAAGATCAAGCGCCAGAAGCGATGATGGAGCAAGCTGTTCGTAAGGTGGATGGTGTGATTGATGAAGTGCGAGCCGAGCTAGGTAAGGCCGCCGCCAATCGTCATCTCGCTCAGCGCCAACATGCGGATCTCAATCAACGTCATTTGGATTTGAGTACCCAAGCGGAAGAAGCGATTGCGATGCAGCGTGATGATTTGGCACGCGCCGCGGTGACCAAACAGCTCGATATTGAGGCACAAATCCCTATCGTTGAAGCCTCTCTCACCGAGCTCGTGGCGCAGGAGAAAGAGTTGTCCGGCTTTGTCGATGCCTTGCTAGGAAAGCGTCGTGATATGCAGAGTGCATTGGAGCAATTCATTGCCAGTCGCGCTCGCGCAAATAGTGCGACCGGTATGTCCATGAGCGGCAATCGTGCAGAGCTAGCGGTGGATAAAGCGAGTGACGCATTTAATCGTGTGTTTCAACGTCAGACCGGTTTGAGTGCTGGCGATAGAAAAATCTCGGCCTTGCAAGAGGCGCAGTTAAAAGAGCTCGATGGCTTGATGCAAAATCAAAAAATCGAAGCCCGTTTGGCGCAATTAAAAGTGAGCAAGTCATGAGCTTATTTATGGTGCCGCAGACCATGCCTTTCGGGGTGGCGATGCTGATCATGATAGGTCTAGGCGTGATTGAAGGCATCGGTGTTTTTACCGCATTGAGTCCATCGCAAATGTTCGACCAGCACTTTCATCTCGATGCGGCAGAAATTGACGGCCCCTTAGGTTGGCTGCATGTTGGCAAGGTGCCCTTATTGGTGTTGTTGATTCTATTTTTGCTGGGCTTTGCCATCAGTGGCTATGTGATCCAACTAGTTAGTTTTAGTCTATTTGGCGCGTATATCCCGGCCTGGTTCGCGCTATTGCCAGCAGGCTTGATTGGGCTCTCGACCGTGCGTGGAATGGGAAGTTTATTGGCGCACATTATTCCTAAGGATGAGACCAGTGCGGTCAGCGAGCAGACTTTGATTGGTCGCGCGGGCGTGGTCGTCACAGGCACCGCAAGGCAGGGCATGGCGGCCCAAGTCAAGGTCAGAGATCAGCACGGCAATTACCACTATTTGATGGTCGAGCCAGATGATGCCGATGACGCTTTTGAGCAAGGATCAGAAGTATTAATCGTCAAACGTCATGGCGCGCTGTATCGCGGCATTCGTAATCCACACCCAGCATTCATTTAGACGCACACTTAAACTCACACTTACTAACAAGGAAAAGAAGCATGGATTCATTAGTAGAAATAGGAATACTCGCCGGCGTGGGCCTATTTGGCCTGATCGTCATCGGTTTGATTTTTGCGCGCTTGTATAAGCGCGCGACCAAAGAAGTCGCGTTTGTGCGCACGGGCTTAGGCGGCCAAAAAGTTATTCTTGATGGCGGCGCGATTGTGCTCCCCGTATTTCATGAAATCATTTTGGTGAATATGAATACGCTAAAACTTGAAGTGTCAAAGCGCGATACCGAAAGCTTGACCACCAAGGATAGGATGCGGGTCAATGTCGTGGCAGGTTTTTTTGTGCGAGTCAAACAGTCGGCAGAGTCGATTAGTACCGCCGCCCAAACCCTAGGTCAGCGTACCTTAGACCCAGAAGCATTGAAGGAATTGGTCGAAGATAAATTCGTCGACGCATTGCGTGCCACTGCGGTGTCCATGACTATGCAAGACCTGCAAGATAAGCGCCGTGATTTTGTGCAAGCAGTACAAAATGCAGTGGCAGAAGATTTAGAAAAAAATGGGCTGGAATTGGAATCGGTCTCTTTGACTGCGCTCGATCAAACCGACAAAAAATTCTTTAATCCTGACAATGCATTCGATGCCGAAGGTTTGACTCGTCTGACGGAAGAAACGCAAGCACGCCGCAAGCAACGCAATGACATCGAACAAGAAACTGAAGTCCAAGTGCAGACCAAAAATCTGGAAGCTAAACGCGTCACGCTCGATCTGGCTCGCGATGAAGAGTTTGCTTCTTTAGAACAACAAAGAGCGATTGCGAACAGCAAGGCAGAGCAAGCCGCATTGATTGCGCAAACCGAAGCGCAGCGTTCGAAAGAAGGGCAAGAAGCCTTCATCGCTGCAGAGCAGGCCGTGAAAGAAAAGAAAATTGCGGCCGAACGTGCGGTGCGCGGTGCCGAGATTGAAAAAAACCTCGCCATCAATATTTGTGAAATCGAAGCCACACGCAAAACCGAAGTGCAATCTGCCGAACAGCGCAAAGAAGTAGAAATTGCGAAACAAGATTCACAGATCGCGATCGCGAATAAATCAAAGGCGCAATCGGAAGCCGATGCCGCCGCTAACTTAGCATTAGCCGAAGCCGTCAAATCGCAAGAGCTGGTAAAAACTGCGCGCGAAGTGGCCGCTGCCGAACGTGAAAAATCCATACAATTGATCGATGCAAGTAAAGTTGCGGAGCGCGAAGCGATAGGCATCACGGTCGCTGCGGCGGCCGAAAAAGATGCCGCGACCAATCGCGCTGAGGCGATTCGCGTTGAGGCGGATGCGAGAAAAGATGCTGCATTAGCCGAAGCGGCCGGTAAGCTGGCGATTAATGAGGCCATGAACAAATTATCGACCGAACAGATAGGTCTGGCACTGCGCATGGAAATGCTGCGCATGTTGCCATCGATATTGGAGCAAGCCACCAAGCCTATGGAAAAAATTGATTCGATTAAATTATTTCAAGTCAATGGTATGCCAGGTGCCAACGGCATGAGTGGTGAAAGCAGCGCCAGTAACAGCGGATCGCTACCCGATCAGGTTATGAATGCGGCTTTGAATTACCAGATCGCGCAGCCACTTGTGAGCGCGATCATGAATGATGCAGGACTTGGTAGCGGTTCTTTGACCGGCATCGTGCAAAAATTGTCCGATATGGGACTGCCTGTGGTGGAACAAAAAATCTAGCATTAAACCCAGCGCAGAGACGCAGAAGCGCGGAGAAAATCAAAATCATCCATTGCTTTTTCTGCGCCTGCGCGTTGAGTGGTTTAAATTATGGGCTGTTTTGCGCTCCTAGCGGAACGGCATTGGCGGCAAGGGGGTATTGGCTAAATTGTGCCGCCATTCAATCATCTTGAGTCTTGCGTTCCAACACCTGACCCAGCATCGTCAGCGGCAGTGGACCAAATTTCAGCAGGCTGTGGTGAAATTGGCGTAGGTCAAAACGACTACCCAAACGTTGCTGTTCCGCTGCTCGTAATTGGCGGAATTTGACGGCACCGAGTTTGTAGGTAATTGCCTGCGCAGGCCAATTTCTGACGCGCTTGATTTCGCGTTCAGCGAGGTGCGGCAACATCGGTAATTGGGTTTGCCAAAAATCTTTCGCCTCTTGTTCACGCCAATCGTAGTAGTTGATGCCGACATCCAAAATCACGCGGATAGAGCGTACTAAATCCCATTCGACCGCGCCGAGTTCATCCGCATCTTGTTGAAAGAGACCGAGCTCTTTACCAAATTCTTCCACATACGCTCCCCAGCCTTCGGCGTAGGCAGAGTAAAAGCCATGCGGCAGCGCTTGTGGGCAGGCCGCTAGTTCTATCGCATAACGACTTTGGTAATGGTGTCCTGGCGTGCTCTCATGTAACAGTAACCAATCAATATCGCGTCTTTGATAATGTGCTTTGGAACGGTTGAAATAAAAGGTTTTTTCTTCTGGTTCGTAATAGCCATCAACGGGTAATGCGGCACCGAGAGGCGATGCTTTGATTTGGGGTGCTTGTATTTTGTTGGCGAAAAACAGTTTGGGTAAATGTTGATCAACGATGGCTTGTCGTTGTTCGTAGTCCGCTTGGGGTGTGCTGCCTTCGGGATATTGGAATGCCGAGCTGTTCAAGTAGGTCGCGAATTCCGCATCGCGTCCCGCATAGCCCATCTTTGCCTGCAAGCTGCGATAGCGTTCTTGTGCGCGTTGTAATTCGGATTGTCCCATCGCCATTAGCTGTGCAGGTTGAGTGTCGGTGGTGAGCCAAGCCTTGCTGAGTAGGGCGTACCAGGCTTTTCCCAGCGTGCTATGGGCTAAGCCTTGCTCAGATATGAGCGCCTTTTTTCCTAAAGCTTGGTAGCGTTTGATCAGCGCCAATTTTTCTTGATGGAAGTCGATCTCAAAATCAATCTGTTGCAGTTGCAGGGCTTGGCAACTAATTGCGGAACGCTGTGTGAGTGTCGACCTCGAGATTTTTTTCAAGGCGGCGCCTTGTGCTTTGAGGCGATTAAAAAAACGCGTTTGTTGTGGCAAATTTTTACTCTGCAACAAATTATTAATTTGTTTTTGGTAGGATAAATCCATCTCGCCACCTAAGCCGAGTTGCACATAGGTTTTGCTGTAGTCGGCGATGTATCGGTCGATGCGCTGGCTATCGTTGGCGTGTGCATTGCTGGCGAAACTCGCGAGTAACAACAGCGCTAGCATGGATCGCGTTTTTTTCATCGGTAAATTGTTTGGCATAGATGTGGTCAAAGTTTAAGGCTCTATGTTGAATAGCGTGGGTAATCAAATTTCATTTTTCCACAAAGGGAGTAAATCAGATTGATGAAATTGCCGAGATTTCGATAGCCTCGCGCACGCCGTTTGGCCAGCTGCACTTTACTATTGATGCCCTCGAAAATACCGTTATTTAAGTGTGTCTCAACAAAGTGCAAAAAAATTGTAGTTAAGTCAGGCTTTTTGAGATTGAAATACAGGAATTAGAGTCAATCTGAGTTTATAGGACTTACTCAAAATTGTCCAAGCTAGAGCCTGGCCACGAAGACAGTGCTTGAGCACGGCGAGGCGGCTACAACGACGTTGGGGCTGTTTTGCCTAAGTCCTATTTAGCATTCATCGACTTTACGTCTCACTAAAAGACTCATCAGCTGAGCATTCTGCTGTCTTTTTGCCTCTGCATAGAGTGGCTGATTGACCGTACCATCTAGATTTTTTGGGCAGGCGATTTCACGTAGTTGTGCGTCGTTCAATCGCGTCAATTCTTTCGTCATTTCTGGTGAAAATGGTGTGCGCCCGTTAAAAATACCCGCACCGGATTGATTGGGAATGTGTAGTTGCATCCCGCGCTGTTGTAGATAGCGAAACAAGGCGGCACCGCCATCCGGCATCCTTGCCCAATCGCTAAAGCGCTGACCAGCACTGTTGACGAAATCGATCTCGTTGGCGCTGAGCTCAGGCAATTGCGCTTGAATTTGATTGATCTCTTTAGCGCTCAATGTAGGAAGAGTGAGTGGGGAACCAAGATGTGGTGGTACATAGCCATGGCGCCGCAATAGCCAAAATTGAAGAGGTGACCAATCCGCTTTGTTTAATGTCGTTTTGAAGTCGAATGATTTGAGCTTGATCAACATCAATATCGTATCGGCGTGGCCATAAGAAAAAGCATAGGACAGCAAATTGCGTGCGCCTAGATCCACATTCAGATCGACGCCTGTGCTTTGCAAATAGCCTAGGTAGGCGGCATACAGTGGATCGGTCATGGCACGCGCCGCGCCAGTCTCCTTCCACCAGGTAGGTAGTGCGGTCGACCTGACATCGTCCGGAATGTCGCGGCAGTCTAGACTCAAGCCTCGCTTGGTGAATAAAGGGAGTAAGTCCAACTGCATTTTTTTGCCAATTTGACGAAATACGGGCCTTAAGTAAGGACAATGTGCGGTCTTGTTGAGATTGCTGCCTGAGATCAAAAATTCTTTCAGCAGTAGCTCGGCGATCTCGACGTTCACGCTTTCTACCGCGCAGTCTTCATACGCAATAATCGCATCGCGCCGATTGTGTTTTTTCTTCGCTAATTCAGTGCGTACTTTGTTAAGATTGTTTTCGCAAGCGACTTCTTTTAGATCACTATAGCGTGGCCTCGGCGCAGCTTCTGATTTTTCAGTCTGCATGTGTGCAATCGTATGTTCACGCTCGCGCTGTACCTGTTTCTGCCAAATGAAAATAGCAAGGCTAAAGATCAAAGCAGAAACAAGTAACCATATCGCAAACCCTGCGCTTAGTTGCTTGAGTCCGCGTGCGCCTTTGAAGCCTATCATCGCCACCAAGATTACGGTGATCAAGACTGCGAGGGCGCCACTGCACATCAATAAAAAAATCCTATCGCCAGACCGCCAGAATGGGCGTAGGCGGCAGTGGGTAACAGGCAGAGTAAGCATGGAGCAAACTTGAGATATTTTTTCATATTAACTTCGACGTAGATCGGTTCGCACACATGTTTTAGTGCAGCTATTTGCAGCCTCTATCGTTTGATGCGATTTGGTGCGCCAGGTCATTAGCCCGACGAATATCAAGACAAAGGTGATGCACCAAATGACGATGAGCGCAACGAGCCGCTTCAGTGCTGCTAACGGGCCTGTGCCTTTGATTTTTAAGAGGACCAAACCAATGATAGCAACGACAAACGCAAGGCCAGCGCTGGCTAGTAAATAAGGAATAATTTTACCTATATTCCCACTATGCGCCTGCGCCGACGGTGCTAGTGTGGCGAGTAGGCCGAGCATCAGTAGATGCTGCGTGTTGCGTGAAATTCTCATGGATGTGCCTAACTTAGCTGATGTTGCATCTATTTGAAATGCTTGGGTTGATAGTAAATCGATGCAATTTTTTGTGAATTTAGAGAACAATAAGTTTCAACCCAGAATTTCCATTAGGATTTGAGACGATGGTGGATGCACTTTTCGAGGCAGTTTTTACGTGAATGAGGCGAAAATAGCTAGCTATTTTCAACGAAGAACGAAAAAAATGACCGAAAATGCGCCGCCAGCGCTCAAATAGCGTCAAAGGCGCGCCTAATGGAAAATCTGGGTTCAATATTCGACTATTTTTCTGCAAACGTTTTACTGATACAAGGTGCGACAATAGTAGCATGCGACAATTGTAGCATTATGGGATGCTCAAAACAAGCGTTCGCTATGCCAGCATTGCAAACGCGCTGTCTAAATACGGTTTCTCATTCTGTGCGGTAGGTTATGAGAAGTCGCGCTTGTGAAGCGAAGAATCTTAATAAGTTTTTTGAGTGCGATGACTAGGCCATCAAGCGCCGCCTTGCTGGTAAATACATGCGGCGTAATGCGCACGACTTCTTGCCCTTCTATGCTGCGCGTGACGGTGAAAATTTGATGTTCGCTCATCAGATAATCGACCACGTCATGCGCAGTCATACCATCTATGCTAATCGCGCGGATCGCACATGAACGCTGCGGGTCTGCTGGCGTATGCTGCCTAATTTCTGGTAGATGCGCTAGCTGTTGCAGCCAGTATTGGCTGAGATAGCGCAGGCGCTGTTCGATATTGCGAGTGCCCAACGATTGGTGAAATCGAATCGCATCAGCGATCGCTAGCACGGGCGCCGGAGAAAAAGTGCCCGCGCAGCCTAGTTCTTCTATGTTGATCACATCGGACGCGCTTGGTGACTGCATGTCGGGCAGTCGTGCGCTACCGATGTATAGCATTCCTGTACCTAAGGGCGCGCCCAACCATTTATGCAAATTCACCGCAACAAAATCACTTGCCAAATCGGGGATTTGATAATCAAGATGGGCGAAGGAGTGCGCAGCATCCACCATGACATCGACCTGGTACCGTTTTGCCATCGCAGCGATCTTGGCAACCGGCAAAATCTGTCCATTTTTATGCAAAACATGGGTGAGTAAGATCACGCGGGTAGCTGGCGTGATCGCCGATTCATAGCGGGCAAGAAGTGCCTCATCGGATAAATCTTGCTTGGCAATTGAGAGGCGAGTGAGTGTTAGCTTTTTTGTTGACCCGAGCTTGATCAGCAGTTGTTGCACACTATCGTAATCAACATCAGCATACACGATCTCATCGCCAGCCTTGAACGGGTAGGCGTGCAACAAGGTGCCAAAAGCTTCGGTCAAATTGCGCGTGATGAGTAGCTCACTCGCATCAACGCCACAAAACGCCGCAAGCGCCAATTTAACTTGCTGGTATTTATCTTGCCAACGCGTCCGCAAGAAATACGAGGACTCACTATTGATCTCGGCTTGATAGCGCTGCAAAGCATTCAACACCGGTTGCGCTAGCACCCCGCAATACCCATTTTCTAAATTGATAAAGTCCGGCGAGGTCGGGAAATGCGCGCTGAGGTAGGACCAATAGTCATCGTTATCAGGCGCGATATGGGCATAGGTTTGGTTCATGGTAATTCGATAAAAATGGAATGAAAAATGGATACAGCTAGGTTGCGATGGCACTGCACTAAAACTTCTCAATACAGAGGTTTTAAGGGTTTTAAAGGCATGTGTAGCGGTGGATATAGTGCTCAAATTACACGCGTGCGCCAGCTTAACGAGGTCGTCATGACCAAGGCTAATACCAACAATCCGCTTTGAAAATAGACCACGCCTGACCACGAAAAAGCCATCCACAGCGACCCACCTACCGATCCTAAGACACTGGCGCCAGCGTAATAACAGAACAGATAAATCGCGGATGCCAGAGCTTTCGGTGCCTGTGCTAGCTGGGCGATGGTGCTGCTGGCAACGCTATGCGCAGCAAAAAAACAGAAAGTAAATAGCGCTGTTCCTGCCACGATCAAGGCGATGTTCGATGACAAGGTGAGCAATAATCCCAACACCATGCTAATCAATGTCATTTGTATGAGTCGATAGCGACCGTGCTTGGCAATCAGTGAGCCGACCCAGATAGCGCTGGCCATTCCTAATAAATAAAAGACAGAAATCGCGCCCAAGCTCGCTTGCGAAAAATGGAAAGGCGCGGCAACCAAGCGAAAACTGAGGTAGTTATAAAAGCTAGTGAAGCAGCCCGTCAATATAAAGCCTAAAGCAAACAAAATCACTAAATGACGGTGCACGAGATGCTGTCCAAAGCCCGCCATGATGCGCATTACACTTGCCATGAAAGACTTGTCACCGCGCTGATAGGGCTTAAAGTGCTTGGCCTCGGGTAAGCTTCGCCAAAATTCCCATGCGCTATACAAGCCAATACATCCCATGATGGCAAAGGAGATTTGCCACGAAAAGACATCACACAACAGCGCGTTAATCAATCTGCCCGACATGCCGCCGAGCGCACTTCCGGCAATGTACAGTCCTATCGTACTCGCCAATGCGTCACGATCCACCTCTTCGCTCAAATACGCATAAGCAACGGCGGGCATGCCACCGAGCGCGATGCCAAGCAGCGCTCGCAGTAATAATAATTGTGGATAGTTTTGCACCACACTACACAATAGCGTGGCGCTAGCGGAAATCGTGACCGCCCAAATCATCATGGGCTTGCGCCCGACCATTTCGCTGATCACACTGCACATGACTAAAGAGAGCGCTAAACAGAGCGTGGAAATCGACAAGACCCAACTACTTTGCGCAGCGCTTAATTGAAAACTGTTGGCCAGCAAGGGCATCAAGGGCTGCACACAGTACAGCATAGAAAAACTAGAAAATCCCCCAAACAACATCGCGCGTCGGATATTTTTTTGATGGTCGGCGAGTTCGGCCGAAGAGTAGATCATGGGGCTAGAGCTAGACATGGCAGGCTTTACTGAGCAGTGAATGGCGTCATCTTAGGATTGTGCTTTATGTCTGTCCAATATATATTAGTGGCACTACTTATCGATGGAATCAATGATGGAACTGCGCCAACTACGTTACTTTATCGCCGTCGCCGAAGAGCTACACTTCACCCGTGCCGCCCTGCGTATGCATATAGGCCAGCCGCCTTTGAGTCAAGCGATACAAACTTTGGAAGAAGATCTTGGGGCGCGATTGTTTGAACGCACTAAGCGCTCGGTGAAGCTCACGACAGCCGGTGAACTATTTTTGATCGACGCGCGACGCATTTTGGCGATGACCGAAAGTGCACGCGCCACCGCCCAAAAAGCTGCTTTGGGAGAGACCGGTGAGCTACGCATAGGATTTACTTTCTCAACACCGTTTACCAGTTTGTTCTCGCATGTAATCAAGCAGTATCGCGCTGGGTATCCCGAAGTAAAACTCAGTTTTCACGAGATGTCGACCAATCGACAATTGGAGCACATCGAAAATCAGCAATTAGATTTAGGCTTTATTCGCCCACCCA
This sequence comes from uncultured Burkholderiaceae bacterium, assembly GCA_964465175.1. Classification (GTDB taxonomy): domain Bacteria; phylum Pseudomonadota; class Gammaproteobacteria; order Burkholderiales; family Burkholderiaceae_D; genus Undibacterium. The sequence goes on from CAYXJI010000028.1 coordinate 10,929, forward strand.
ATGGTGCCACCGAAGAGAGTATGAAACTGCATCACCTGCGCTTAAATAGGCTGCGTAGCGATCCCTTAATGGTGGTCTTACCCAACACGCACGCCTTAAGCAAGAAGAAAAAAATCGCCCTGAAAGAATTGGCCGAAGAATCTTTCATCATGTATCCACACAAGGCCGGTACCGGCATTTATCCGCAAGTCATGCGCCTGTGCCAAGCGCTAGGATTTACTCCCCGAGTCGCGCACGAAGTTGGCGAGGCCTCGACCATCATCGGCCTGGTCGCGGCCGATTGCGGCATCTCGATTTTACCCGGCTCATTTGATCGCTTGCAGATGGAAGGCGTGTGCTATCGCTCCATCTCAGATAGCAATGCCAAGACCTCTTTACTCTTAGCGCGACCACGCAGCGCAGCCAATCCTTTGATCGAAGCCTTTTCGATGATGGCCTTGAAACAGGCGCAAAGATAAAAAAAGTGTTCATTTCCGGACAGGATGTTTAGCGGACTGTCCGGAAACGGACAATTTCCTGCTAAGAACGCCCGTTTTTAGCATGGCATGTAAATTGCGAGTATTAAATTCAATTACGCCAATCAAATTAAATCAGCCCAAAAAGCTAAAACACCAAAGTACCTCAATCGCAAACCAGCAAAGCACCAGCAAACACCAGGAATCCACCATGCTCAAATTAAAACGAGTCAGCAAAATCCATCTCACTGGCGATATCCAAACCACCGCCTTGGACAATATTAGTCTCGACATCAGTGCTGGTGAATACCTTGCCATCACCGGTCCTTCTGGCTGCGGTAAATCGACCTTGTTGGGACTCATAGGCTTACTCGATGTGCCTAATTCAGGTGAATACTATTTTGAAGGACAAAATGTTGCTGGCTATAGCGAAGCCAAACTCAATCTGCTACGACGCGGACGGATAGGATTCATTTTTCAAAGTTTCAATTTGATCGAAGAACTTTCCGTATTTGAAAATGTAGAGCTGGCTTTGGAATACACCGACACACCCGCCAAAGAACGCCGCACCCGCGTCGCCGCTATGTTAGAAAAATTAGGCATACAGCACAGAGCCAAGCACCGTCCATCCCAGCTCTCAGGCGGACAGCAACAACGCGTCGCCATCGCCCGCGCCCTAATTGCCAATCCTGCGCTATTACTCGCCGACGAACCCACCGGCAACCTCGATACCGCCCACGGCGACGAGGTCATGCGCCTGCTACGGAAAATCAACGAAGAAGGCACAACAGTCGTGATGGTCACCCACTCCCCAGCACACGCCGCCCAAGCTTCCCGCACCATTAATTTGCTTGATGGACGCATCGTGGTCGATGCACTACAGACAGCGTAGTGAACGAAGCATCGTCGTGGTGATTCGCAACAGCGCAATCGCGGTCAGGGATAAATATCGGGAGGCAGCAAATGAAAATAAGAGACTTAAAAATTGCTTGGCGCATTTTACTGAAACAGCCCACACATTCACTCATCGTTTTTTTGGGATTGAGTGTGAGTTTTTGTGTATGCTTTTTGTTGTTGGGGTATGCCAAATACTCGTTTGAGTATGATGCGCATGTGCCGGATGCGGAGCGGATATTTTTGGTAAAACATAGGTTGAATGTGCTTGGCTATCCAGCTTGGGTGGATTTTAATGACTGGCCTCTTAAAGCATCCCTAAGTCAAAGTGGAATACCACATCGTCTTTCCTTTGTGGGCGTCGATTCGCCTAGTATGTCGGTCGACTCACGTTTGACACATAAAACTTTGTTAGCGCATGTGGATGCGAATTTCCCTAACATGTTCGGCATTCAAACGCTGCACGGCGACTTGCAAGTGACGCTTGCTAAACCAGATGCGATCGCGTTGACTGTGAAAACTGCGGCGAAATTCTTTGGAGCTAAGACGGCTTTAGGAAGTCGTTTGTTTATCGACGACACGCCTTTCTATGTCGGGGCTGTGATACAGGATGCGCCCGATAACGCGACACTTCCGTTCGAGGCACTTATAGGTTCACGTGAGGAAGCCTATAGCAGAGCCTATGTTCAATTGCCGTCGAATGTAGATGTACGTATGGTGGAAAAGCATTTGCAAGCTGCGGCGGATGAAACGCCATTTTCTAAAGCACATCAAAATCAAGCGACATCGAAAGTGCCTGGCGCTAGTGAAAACAAAGCGATAGAAATTCGCTTGACCAGTCTCGCTGATGCCTATTTTGATCGAGATTTAGTGGGTTTGAAAAACTTGGTTCGAGGCGATAGACGGATCGTGTTTGCTTTGAGTGCAGTATCATTGCTGATCGTATTTTTGGCGGCGACTAGCTTTATTAATTTGAATGTGGCACGGACTTTACGTCGGCAAAAAGAAGTCGGCGTGTATAAAATTTTAGGTATTAGTCGAACACGTATCATCACGCAATTTGTAGGTGAGTCTTTGCTCTTGAGCTTTGCCGCGACGATTCTTGGCTTGCTTTTAGCGTGGTTAGTCTTACCCCTATTTTCGGAATTGATGAATCGTCAGTTGGGCGACTTATTTTGTCTGTCTAACCTCGCATTAAGTATGCTATTTGCGCTGCTTGTCGGCTTGCTTATGAGCCTCTATCCGACTTGGCTAGCGCTGTGTGTGAATGCCCAGCATGCACTGAGTGGTCGAGGAAATAGTGAAACCCTGACGGGCGCGCGCTTGCGTCGCGGATTGACGATACTTCAGTTTGCCAGCGCGATGGCGTTTGGCGCAGTGGCCTTGGCAATCGCATGGCAAACCACCTACTCGACCAAAGCCAATCTAGGATTTGAGCCGGATAAATTATTAGTTCTACCGTTTAATGGTGATCTCAGTGAAGCCGATAGTCGCGCTTTTCGTGATGCACTTTTACGCCTTCCCAATGTCAAGGATGTGGCGATGTCGTTTTGGCCGGTTGGTCAGGATAAGGCGGGTGTAAGTTTTGCCTCGCTACGTGCCTCAAACGGCATTAACGTGTATCCAAATGAGGAGGGCGTTTCGCTCAATTTCTTTTCGGTGCACGGCGTCAAATTTTTAGCTGGACGTGATTTTGATGCTAAGTTAGATACCACTGAAAATGCCAAAAAAGTGGTGTTGAATGTGGCCGCCGTGACGGCTTTAGGCTTTCCTACGCCACAATCAGCCGTCGGGCAATTTATACAAAACATCAGAGGCAAGCCAGAGGCTGTACAGGTTATTGGGGTCGTGCCGAATCTGCGCTATCGCAGTGCGCACAACGCAGAGATTCCACGGAGTTTCATCCCTGCATTTTGGCCAAATACTTTGACCATTTTGACGGATGGAAATTTGCCAGCAGCAGCGACGCAAATCGCCAAGTTGTGGCAACAACATTTTCCTAACGAGACATTCGACATCAACACCAGCACCAGCCTCATCGCACAAAACTACGAAGAAGATTTGCGCATGAGTAAGCTCTTGATCATTGCCGCATTATTGTCTTTGGCGATTGCTGCTGCTGGCATCTACGTTCTGTCTGCCTACAGCGTACAGCGACGCGTACAAGAAATTGCGATCCGTAAAATCTATGGTGCCAATACCAAGGCGATTGCACTTTTGCTAGGTAAAGAGTTTGCTTTTATTATGCTAGGCAGTGCTTTGATCGGCGTGCCGCTCGGCGCATATGCGATCTCATATTACCTCGCCAGCTTTGTCGAGACCGCGCCGATAGGTGCTTGGACTTTGTTATTATCAGTCGGTGTTGCGCTCTTAATTGCTTTGATTTCTAGTTTACGGCATGCATTACTCGCGATGCGAATTCCAGCTATGAGTGCCTTGCGGGATTGAAGCAGTGTGATGAAAAATCGTAGGGCGGGCGCAACCCGCGCCGCTAGGCCATTGAGCACGCTAAGCGCGATGAACACTTGAGCAGCGCGGGTTTCACCCGCACTACGAAATCTCATTTTAGGATAGGGAAACTAAAAATCCTCAACGCCGAGGCGCGGAGTCGCAGAAGAGCGCAGAGAAAGCCTTCTGCTCCCTCTCTTTTCGTTTTCTCGGCGTCTTAGCGTCTCAGCGTTGAGGTGTTTTTGATTCAATCGCCTTAGCGTATCTGTTGGCTTTATTCGCCCAAGAAAATTACAAGATAATAATGAAACGTGCGCCGCCGTTGAGGCTTTGGGCGTAACGTACTGTGCCGTTATTGTTTTGTATGAGTTGGCGCGTGAGGGCCAGTCCTATGCCGCTGCCTTTTTCTTTGGTCGAGAAAAACGGGGTGAAAATATGCGGTAGGTGGTCTTCGTGTATGCCTTTGCCATTATCGATGATGTCGATTTTTAGTCTGGCGCCATGCGTTAAAGTTGCTCGTATATCTAAGCTGGCTTGCTGGATATCGGCGGTGGCCTCGTAGGCATTTTGGATGAGATTAATCAGGGCTTGTTCTAGTTGTAGCGGGTCAACGATCACTTCGCTATTCGGTGGTTCGCAGGCAAAGCGCAAGCTGCCATCGCGATTTTTCCAGCTTGGTGCGAATAGGCTTTCTAGTTGCGCGAAAAGTGTGGCTAGGTGCACGCGCTTGGGATTGGCTGGCGCTAAGTTCGTGAGGTCGCGGGTGTGATTGACGAAGTCGGATAAGCCAGAGGAACGGCGGTGGATGGCCTCTAGTGCGGTTTGTAGGTCTTGGTATTCGTTGTCTGCGTGATGTTGCTCGAATAGCGCTTTTTTGTGGTCGAGTAGCTCGCTCGCGGTGCGCGATAGGGAGGCGACTGGGGTGAGTGAATTATTGATCTCATGTATCAGCACGCGCAGTAGTTTTAGCCAAGCGTTTTGGGCCTCTAATTGGAGTTCACTTTCTACCGGCATGAGGGCGATAACTTGTTCACTCTGGCCTTGCAAAGTGATTTGATTACTGGCGACTAAGGCACGTTCTATGCCGCGTTCGGTTTCAAATTCGATCAACGCACGACCTTGAGGTTTTAAGGATTTTAAGCTATTGAAAAATTGATTTTTTTCGGTAACTCTGCCTGGCGCAAGCAAGCGTCTGGCATGCGCGTTGAGTGGATGAACTGCCGCTTGGGGCTTGACTGAAAATAGGGCGATCGGTGCGTGCTCTAGTTGATTCGCGCTATCAAATGGTTCTACCTCTGTACCGTGATTCGCACGCGGAGGCGGTGGGCTGACGTCGCGTATCGGCGGGAGGCTGAGTCGGATTATTTTTTTGATGTGGCCTAAGAATAGTGCGAGGGAGATGAGGCCGAGCAGCGCACACAGTACCCACAGTCGGATCTGTTCCGCTTCGATTTTATGCGCATGCAATTGACCCGCCCAATAGCTCGCTAGTCCAAATCCAAACAGCGCTAATACGCTGATGAATCCTGCTGTTTTGCGCTCACGTGCTGTGCGTTCAGAGACCATGCTTTTCTAATTTTCTGTATAAGGCTGCGCGGCTGAGTCCGAGTAATTTGGCGGCAGCACTCATATTGCCGGCGGTCTGATTGAGTGCATTTTGTATGGTATTTTTTTCGATGGTTTCTAGGCATAATTGCTCGGCTGGCTGACGGCTTTGTGTGCCGACGGCGGCGCTCGATTCTAGTCCGAAATCTTGCAGCGTATAAGTATCAGCAGCCCCCAAAATTACGGCGCGTTCGCAAGCGTGTTTGAGTTCGCGAATATTGCCTCGCCATGCTTGTTGACAGAGTTGGTGAATGACGTCGTCGTTGAGCTCGCGCGCTGGTTTTTGGTAGGTCTGTTGATAGTGGTGCAGGTAGTGTTCCAGCAGTAACGGAATATCTTCGGCGTGTTCACGCAAAGCAGGCACGCGCAGCACGATGGTGTTTAAGCGGAATAATAAATCGGTACGAAAGCGTGTGGGATTGTACAGATCGGCTTCAGAGAGATTGGTGGCAGATACCACGCGTACTTGAATTTTTTCTGATTGATTGCTACCGATAGGCGTGACCTCGCGCCGTTCTAATGTGGTCAGCAATTTTGCTTGCCCCGTCAAAGGCAAATTGCCGATTTCATCCAAAAAAATCACGCCGCCTTGCGCTGCTTGAAAGCGTCCTTGCTTGTCCGTGCGGGCATCAGTGAAGGCGCCTTTTTTGTAGCCAAATAATTCTGATTCTAAGGTCGACTCAGGTAGCGCGCCCATATCGACCGCCATGAAAGGCGCTTGCCGGCGCGGTGAGCCTTGATGGATGGCCTGCGCCACTAGCTCTTTGCCGACCCCGTTTTCGCCAAGGATCAACACATTGGCTTCGGTCGGCGCGATGTTGGCGATCATGCTGCGCAGCGATTGCATTGCCTTGGAAATGCCTAGTAATTGGCTGCTAGTATTGATCGCTTGTGACGGCGCTTGCCGCGTTAGGCTTTCGACAGTGGCGAGCAGGCGCGCGTTGTCCCATGGCTTGGTAATGAAGTCAGTGGCGCCCAGTTTTAAGGCAGTCACCGCTAGCGGTACATCGGCATACGCGGTCATTGCAACGACTTTGCATCTTGGATGATGTTCTTGTAGCCATTTGAGGAGGGTCAAGCCTTCTTGGCCGTCTGTGTGGCCTTTACTGAAATTAAAATCTAAGAGTACACAGTCGGGATGATAGTGTTGCAGTAGCTCGCGTGCCGCATCCGGCGAATGTGCAACACGGACTTCGGCATAGTGTCTTTGAAGCAGAAGCCGCGCTGCAATCGCGACATCGAAGTCATCATCAATGACGAGTAGTTTGGCAGAATGCAGCATGAGGGAGGGCTTTAAAGTCAAAGAGACATTCTATCTCTGAGCGACCTGTGCGACAAGGCGCTTCTTACTTTACGCCGTGGTCTGCTCACCAGATTTTTGATTATTTAGATTCACGTAGTTGGGTCAATTTCTTTTCTGTTTCCGGTAGTTTGTTCAAGCTCATTGATTTTTTAAAGGCAGCGATGGCTTTGACTTTGTCGTTAATCGCTACAAAATAGTCACCCATACTGTCATGGGCCTTTGCGCTGTTGGGATACAGTTTTAAATTAAAAGCAAAATAGTCTTCCGCTTTGGCGAAATTCTTATCCTCTAATTGGTTGTAGCCATAGTTATCACTAATTTCGCCTGGAGGGAGAACTTGATAGCCAATCTTCTTACTGACTGTTTCAAAGTGCTTTTGCAAATGTCTTACACCATCAAACTCTTTTTCAAAATAAGCACTTGCGTTTTCTAACTTGTAGTAATCAAACAGCCAGCGTATGGCATCGTACTCAGCAGGCATCGGAACTGTGCCGTGATTGTCGTCCACATAGTACTTGGAGCGTGACCGTAAAGCACTTTGACGTGTATTCAGTACATCTTGAAGATTAAGGATGGAACGAATATGTGAACTACCAGTGTCCGTTCGAGTCTTCACTTTCTTTAATGTCACACCTTGTTGCAAGGTGTTGGCAATTGCTAGAAAGAGTGATTTTGATGCTAGCGAATTGGTTGATAATTTTTCTGCAAATTGGGGTACTAGTTTCTGATTGTCCCACCACATACTCGGATCGATTGCTACGTAGCTGTTGAATAGCTCGGGATGATGGGTCAATGTGTTCATCACAAAAAGGCCACCCAACGAGTGTCCTATGAGTGTGCGATGGGGGGCGGTCGGATAATTGTTTTCTATGTGTGGAATCAACTCTGTGCGTAGAAATTCAGTAAATTTTCCTGCACCGCCTGAGTCTTCCAAAATAACCGTCGGTTGATCTTTTGATCCTGCTTTCGTTGGAGTTAGTTCATTTAGGCGATTCACATTTGTAATCCCCACTAAGATCATTTGGGGACATAAGGCATTCATATCTCCCGAACACATTTCACGCATCATGGCGGCCATAGGAATGAAATTAGTGTCGCCATCGAGCAGATAAATTACCGGATACTTGGGTTTGTCGTAAGCAAATAAGGGGTTGTGCTCGGGCTGATAAATCCAAATGGCTTTATCTTGCTTGAAGATGGTCGAGCGTATCGTTTCGATTTTTCCAAGTTGGATATCTTTGCTTTGTGCACTAGCGTTGCCATTGATGGAGAATATAACTATGCAAATGATAATGATAAATTTCACTTTTGGTTTCCTATTTTTTGATGTGCAATAACACGCTAAGATATGCTTTTGGTTGGTGAGTTCCTTCGTTGGGTATTGATTTCGCATTTGTTATTTCACCATGCAGCGAAGTGATGGATTGTAAAGGAAACGCAGATTTATTCCTAAATCTTGCGAACGATACTCGAACGCAAAAGTC
>CAYXJI010000029.1:0-19082 GCA_964465175.1 uncultured Burkholderiaceae bacterium
AATCGAATTCGTAGCGTTATCACCAAAATGGTGAACAGGATAAACACTGAAAAAGCTAATGTTCATGCGGCTTCCAAGAGGAAATAAAGCGGTCAACTGAGGTTTCTAGGATTATACAAAAACCACAACACAAGAAAAAACTATTTGACTTACTGTGCGACGCACAGTACAGTGCACCACATGGCTACTTCAGACAACTTCGGAAAACTTGAACTCGAACTGCGACGCGGCGTGGTGGTGCTTGCGACGCTCTCGCAATTGCGCAAACCGCGTTACGGGTATGAGCTGCGTCAAGCCTTGGCCGAACAAGGTATGGCGATTGAGGAAGGTACTTTATATCCTCTGCTGCGCAGATTAGAAACACAGGGCTTACTGCAAAGTGAGTGGAAGATAGAAGACGGTCCGCCACGGCGTTACTACTCCCTCAATGCAGATGGTAAGAAATTATTGAAGAGACTGACAGAGTCATGGCAAGGCATGAACGATGTCATGGGACGACTTTTACAGGAGGACTAATATGAACGCGAATGATGTCATCACATCGTATGTCAATGAGGTCGCACTACAATTGCCACGCAAACTGCGTAACGATGTAGCATTTGAATTGCGTGCTTTGTTACTGGAAGAGTGTCAGGCAAAAGCCGAGGAATCCGGTCGCCAACTTGACGCCGAACTCGTCATCGATTTCTTGCAAGGCTTCGGACATCCGAACGAAGTCGCCGCTCGCTATCAACCAGCACTTACCATTATTGATCCAGCAGATGGCAGCAAATTCTTACGTCTAACAATCATCGGCTTGGTGTTGATCTGGAGTTTAGGTTTAGTGGCTAATTTGAGTCAGCCCATCAATTCAGGAATAGATTTTATTCGTGCACTCAGTTCATGGTGGGGCAAAACAGTCATTCCTTCATTCTGGTGGCCCGGTGTTTTGGTCGTCAGCTTTGGCCTTGCATCGTGGGCACGTCAACGTCGGCCAAGTGCGATGAAATGGAAACCGCGAGCACAAGACCGACTAACAGGAGGTCGTGTCGCGGTGGCTTTAGGATTGATAGCAATGCTATGCGGTATTTATTTACTGATGAATCCAACGTGGATTTTAGATGTTATCTGGGGCGGCAAGGCAGCACCGGCTGCCTACACAGCATTAACTTACACAGAGTCATTTCTGCAACGTCAAGCGCCTTACTTATTCACACTGGTAGTACTGAACATACCGTTCTACTTTGCCGTCATGATTCAGGGTCGCTGGACGACTTTACTGCGACGTATTGAAACCGGATTAAGCCTGCTCACTTGTGCAGTGATGACTTGGGCAATCACCGATGGCGCCATCATGATGTCCCCTGCCAGTGATTCCACAGCAAAGTTTTTTATGGGATTAATTGTGGCGTTTTCGTTATTGGTTATCGTAGTGGAAGTCGTGCGGCAAGTGAAGCCTAACCCAAATCAAGGTCTACAAGCATAGTTGAAATTTTCTTTCTCCCATGCTTGGACACTGATACTTTCACAAGTCGAGATAGCGATAAAATCCCCTCTCCCGCAGGCGGGGGAGAGTTAGGGTGAGGGAAACTCAGATTGCAGAAATGCTCTTTAAATGTCGTTCACAATATTTAAAGTGTACGGATAAAAAATCGTTTCATTTGCCCAACCTCCCTCATCCCCAGCCCTTCTCCCGCTTACGAGAGAAGGGAGCAAGAGTCCTCAACTACCGACGCAATTGCGTAATATCCCTCACCGCACCACGATCAGCAGACGTCGCCAAGGCCGCATACGCTTGCAAAGCTTGCGAGACATAACGGTCACGATTGACTGGTTGCCATGCTAAAGCGCCTTTGGCTTCCATCGCTGTACGACGTGCGGCTAAAGTCTCATCACTGATATCGAGACGTATGCTGCGATTTGGAATGTCGATCAAGATGTGATCGCCTTCTTCGACCAAACCTATCGCGCCGCCTTCGGCTGCTTCGGGTGAGGCATGGCCGATCACCAAACCTGAAGAGCCGCCCGAGAAACGGCCATCGGTAAATAATGCGCAAGCTTTGCCCAAGCCCTTGGATTTGATATACGAAGTTGGGTACAACATCTCTTGCATACCGGGGCCGCCTTTGGGGCCTTCGTAGCGGATAATCACGACATCGCCTTCGTGCACGGTGTCGCCTAAAATCGCCGCAACCGCATCATCTTGGCTTTCGAAGACCCGCGCTTTACCATTGAAGCTAAGTATGCTTTCATCGACGCCAGCGGTCTTCACGATGCAACCTTTTTCCGCCAGATTGCCGTACAAGACCGCGAGGCCACCGTCTTTGGAATAGGCGTGTTCATAATCACGTATGCAACCATTAGCACGATCCGTGTCTAAGCTATCAAAGCGTTTATCTTGAGAAAAAGCGGTTTGGGTTGGAACACCACCAGGTGCTGCCATAAATAATTGTCTGACCGCCGCATCATCACTGACCGCGATATCGTTGTGCGCGATGGCTTCTGCGAAAGTAGGCGCGTGGATAGTTGGGCGTGTTGTGTCAAACAAGTTAGCGCGCGCCAATTCACCCAGAATCGCGATAATGCCGCCAGCGCGATGTACGTCTTCAATATGGTATTTTTCAGTCATTGGTGCGACCTTACACAAGCAAGGTACTTTACGAGAAATGCGATCAATATCCGCCATTTTGAAATCGACGCCAGCTTCATGTGCAGCGGCCAATAAATGCAAAACAGTATTGGTGGAACCGCCCATGGAGACATCTAACGCCATCGCATTTTCGAAAGTCGCTTTATTCGCAATTGAGCGCGGTAAGATTGTGTAATCGTCGTGTTCGTAATGACGCTTAGCCAAGTCGACAATCAAACGTCCTGCGCGTAAAAACAATTCTTTACGATCCGCATGGGTCGCCAAAATCGTTCCATTGCCTGGCAATGCTAAGCCCAAGGCTTCCATCAAACAATTCATCGAGTTTGCTGTAAACATGCCTGAACAGGAGCCGCAGGTCGGACAAGCAGAGCGCTCGATACGACCGATCTCTTCATCACTAACCTTGCTATCGCCGGCTTTAATCATGGCATCGACCAGATCGATCTTCATGATTTTTTGCTCGCCAGCCTGTTTGGGATGTAGCGTCTCCAACACCTTACCCGCCTCCATCGGTCCACCAGAGACGAACACTACAGGAATATTCAAACGCATGGCGGCCATCAACATGCCAGGAGTGATTTTGTCGCAATTAGAAATACACACCATCGCATCAGCACAATGCGCATTGACCATGTACTCCACGGAGTCCGCGATCAACTCACGCGATGGCAACGAATACAGCATGCCACCATGCCCCATCGCGATACCGTCATCCACCGCGATGGTATTGAATTCTTTCGCCACGCCACCCGCTGCTTCGATTTCACGCGCCACCATTTGCCCTAAGTCTTTAAGATGCACATGCCCTGGAACGAATTGTGTAAAGGAATTCACGACCGCCACGATCGGTTTTTCAAAGTCGCCATCTTTCATGCCAGTAGCACGCCATAAAGCGCGGGCACCTGCCATATTACGGCCATGAGTGGTGGTTCGGGAACGATAGACGGGCATGGGATCACCTTCAGGATAAAAAATGAGGCTCATCAAATAATTAAGAGCGAGCCATAAGAATGCTTAGAGTGCCGCATAGCATTTGATATGTCAAATAGTTAAAAACACATAGATTAGGTCGCCATGCAACTATATAAATTCATGAAATTGCCACGCAACAATGATTCGGCAAAACAATTAGCCAAAAAATAATGTAAAAGAATTTGATAAGTACATTTAAAAAAACAATTCTTTACGTGTAATCACAACTTGATTATGCGTCAAAAGTTGTAAAAATCCGCCATCACTAGCCTATTTTCAGCGTGGCACAAGAATTGCAATGCATTTTTGCAAGCCCTCCATTCTCTGATGCCCATCAAACTTGCGCTATGCGATTTGAGCAAATACGGAATGTGCGGTGATCGATTTAGGGAGTTTGGGATACCTAGTTTTCAGTCGATAAATGCAATTGCCAAGGCCACTGCACAAAAACTTCTGAATTTTTCAAAAAAATGGAGGAATGCAATGAACCGCTTCAACACCAACGCACCACGTAATTTTGCTGTCAAAAAATGTCTGGCATCTTTGTCAGTCGCTTTCGCCGTCCTTGCACCAAGTTTGATGTCCACCGCGCAAGCGCAAACCGTGCTACCACAAGATGCCAAAGCCCTGTGTCCAGTCACCCCCCCCAATTTCAAAATCTGGTTTAACGGCAATGTCAGCTTAAACGGTGCCGTCAATCCCGCTGATAGCATTAAGTTCCCCAATGGGGGCGACTGTGATTTTTATTTATGGTCAGAGCAGATGTTTTTGTGGCTGACCTCACCGGCACCTAAAACTTATGGCGGCGCTAGTTTCGTCTTTAACTCACCGGTGTTTTACAATGTCTCTGGCGCCAACGCCGATGGCAAACGCACTTACACACAAAACAAGGCCGACTCACCTCTACCTTTATTAAATGTCCGCAGCGCACAAGCCGGCCCGAATGGCTTGCAACGTGTGATGGATGTAAAAGGCCGAGCATTTGAAATTTTACCGGCCGAGATCGCGCAAAGCGGTAAATCATTAATTCAAAATAGTGCGGGCAAACCAGTTGAGGTTGCTCGCATTGAAGCTGTCGCAGGTAAAAAACCGACCTTCTTCGACGCCAATGACAAAAAAATTAGCTTACCAACGACACCCTTATTAAGCACCAAATTAGCAGCGCGTGTTGCCCCCCATCTCGCTACATTAGATGCCAAGTCAGCGAAAAGTATGGTGCAAGCTTTCCGCAATGGCTTGACTGGTAAAGTCGTCTTTGTGGATGCAAGCGGCAATGCGATTGAACCGACACAAGGCCAAGCGGGCACCTCTGGTGTCTTGGTCGGACAAAATCAATCTTTGGTGTATTACGCGACGATGGTCAACGACGTGTTTGCGTACTTCCAAACGGGTATCGCCAATGGCAGTATTCCTAATCCGAACAATATCTCGCCACCAGGTAAATTCCCCACCGCCTTATTCCCAACGACGCAAGCAGAATTAGATCCTGTCATTGCCTATGCTGCGACCAAAGGAGTGACTTTCCCCGACAAAGAAGCTTTGGCAATGGAAGTCAAAACGTCGTGGATAGATACCGCTGGCATCGATGCATTTGGCTTTAAAGCGACCGACTATGTAACGGTCAGAACGAGCGTGCCGGAGTACGACAAATCGAATCCTCAATTGTGGATACCAACCGGCAAAAGCAAGGCTGTGACTTTGGCTCTAGTCGGCATGCATGTGGTCGGCAGCGCCAAAGGTCACCCTGAAATGATCTGGGCCACTTTTGAACACGTCACCAACGCACCGAACACCGCGTACACCTATACCAACGCCGCCAATAAAACAGTCACGGTGCCACAAGACACTGGCGGAAAATGGCTCTTCGCTGGGCCGACAGCAACCACCTACAACGTTCAAAAAGCAAAATTCTGTGCTTCGCAAGATACAACAGATGGCTGCCCAGCGGCTCAGTCCAATTACATCGCTGCATTGGTCGCCAGTGGTATCGCAGCAAGCGACACCATGCGCTTAAAAGCCTGGGGTTCGGGCTCGGATGCGAGCAACGCGACCTTGGAAAACACGGAAGTTATTTCCAGCAATAATAGCGTGCGCAGTCAATTGATTAAAGGCGATACGCGTGCGAATTACATCATGACTGGTGCAACCTGGACTATTGGCGGCAAAGTAGTGACATCGACCAATCAAGTAGGTACTAATATCTTGGCAAATACGACGATGGAAACCTACGACCAAGGTATAGACAGCACCAAGAGCAATGGTAGCAACTGCTTCGCCTGTCATCAAAACGGCTCACAACCCGTTGGGCAGCCTGCGAATACCTCCGTTAGTCATATCTTCAACAAGTTGATTCCTTTATATCCTAAAACCGTTAGCACGACAAAGCCAAAGTAAATCTTACAAAGTCATTTAGGAAGCAAGGCCTAAGCTAGTTAAGTAAGAAATTCGGCAGCGACTAAGTGAATAACTGAGCAAAAAAATCGAGCATCAATACTAGGCCCATCGTATTGATGCTCGACAGCTTACGCTCGAAATCATCCTCAAAAGCACTAGCTACGACCGGAACCAGTACTATGTCCAGCCATGTGATTCATCAGGAAATACGTGTCAAGGGCACGGTGCAAGGCGTCGGTTTTCGCCCCACGGTATTTCGACTCGCGCAAGAATGTGAGCTGCACGGCGAGGTCAACAATGACTGTGACGGCGTCCTAATTCGCCTCTCTGGGCTAGACAGTAAGATTAAAGAATTTTTAAATAGACTCAGCGCCGAAGCACCGCCGCTGGCGAAGATAGATTCGATTACCCATGCAGTAATTGAAGCCTCTTGGAATTATCCAGACTTTCGCATTGGCGCCTCACCGCATAGCGCTGGATTGACCGAAGTTAGCGCCGATGCCGCCACTTGCGCCGCCTGTATGCGCGATGTCTATGACGCACAAAACCGTCGCTATCTTTACCCTTTCACCAATTGCACCCACTGCGGCCCGCGGCTCTCGATCGTAACAGCCATTCCTTATGATCGCTGTCACACCAGCATGCATGATTTTGACTTATGTGCTGCCTGTGAACAAGAATATCGCAATCCCTTAGATCGCCGTTTCCACGCGCAGCCGATTGCGTGTCATGCCTGTGGTCCACGTTTGTATGTGTATCCCAAAATGGACGTGGCGTCGAACTCGAATGCAAACTCCTTCGTCGACTCCAAGACAGATTCCTTAGCAATAATAAAAGATCGCGTGCATGTCACGCAAGCCATCTTAGATCACATCCAACACGCTCTCTGTGATGGAAAAATCATTGCGATCAAAGGCCTAGGCGGCTTCCATCTATGCTGCGATGCCAGCAATCATGCTAGCGTAGAACAACTCAGACAGCGCAAGCAGCGTTACGCAAAACCCTTCGCATTGATGGCGCACGACTTGTCGGTGATACGTGCCTACTGCAGCGTCTCCGAACTAGAAGAGCAGCATTTACGCAGCCCTGCCGCGCCTATTGTTTTACTTAATCAACGCCATGTGGAAGATGCGCGACTCCCACCGTTATCGCCAGCGATTGCACCGGGTAGCCATTTGATCGGCTTCATGCTGGCATACACGCCACTGCACCAGCTTATCGGCCAAAGCTTTGGTCGTGCACTGGTCATGACCAGCGCTAATCTGTCGGGAGAGCCGCAAATTATCGACAATCAAGAAGCGCTAGATAAGCTTAGTGCGCCGCCACAGTCAGCGCATCAAGCCATCGCCGATCTCATTATTTACCACGATCGCCCTATCGCTAATCGTATGGATGATTCGGTACTACGATGTACAGCATCAGGCACGCAAATCCTACGTAGAGCGCGTGGTTACGCACCACGCTCGATTAAGTTGCATACGAGTTTTCAGTCAGCAAATCAGCTACTTGCCTACGGCGCAGAACTCAAAGCGACGTTCTGTCTGATCAAACAAGGCGTCGCGATCCTCTCACAGCATCAAGGTGATTTGGAAGACCTAAAGACTTGCGATGATTATGAAAAAAATCTCGCGCTGTATCAGCACTTATACGAATTTTCACCGCGCTATTTGGCTTTTGACTTGCATCCCGAATACATCTCCAGCAAGCTCGCTCGGGCCGCAGCCAATGTGCATCAAACTCCTTTGCATCAACTAAGCAGTTTTGGCATACAACATCATCACGCGCATATCGCCAGCGCGATGGCAGAAAACGGGCTATCACGCAGTCACCCAAAAGTCTTAGGCATTGCGCTCGATGGTCTGGGATTTGGCGACAATGGCGAACTCTGGGGTGGGGAATTTTTACTCGCCGACTTTTGCGAATCACGCCGACTAGCACGCCTACATCCAGTCGCACTGCCGGGCGCAGCGCAAGCCATGCTTCATCCGTGGCGCAATACCTACGCCCACCTACGCAATAGCATGGACTGGGAGGTTTTTCGCGCTCGCTATCACACCACCAGTATCGCGCTTTTTTTCGAACAACAAGCCTTAGCGAGTCTAGATCGCATGTTGCAAACACAGCTCAATTGTCCCCTGGCTAGCTCTACTGGACGATTGTTTGATGCCGTCGCTGCCGCGATTGGCATCCATCCAGACAAAGTGCAATTCGAAGGCCAAGCAGCGATTCAACTGGAGAGCTTGGTCGATCATGATCAGCTTCGCTTACTACTCGATGCAACGCAGGAAGAACAAGCATCAGCCTATCGATTTGAATGTCAATTGGACGCCGTCAGTGGATTACATGAGCTGAATGCCGCAAGCCTTTGGCCGACTTTAATGGACGATGTGCTGACACAAAAAAGTCAGGCTCACATCGCGACCCACTTTCATGCAGCGCTCGTCCAAGGTCTATTAGCGATGCTCGACATCCTAGGAACTCAACACGCCTTCCAAGACATTGTCTTGTCGGGTGGTTGCATGCAAAACGAAGTACTCGCATCGGCTTTGCAAGTAGGCATACAAAGAAGAGGATATCGCTGCATCACACATCATCAAGTGCCAGCGAATGACGGCGGCATCGCATTAGGTCAGGCGGTGATTGCCGCAGCCAGAATTGCACTGGGGTCCGAGATAGGAAACACACGATGAAAAAACTTAAAAACTCTCAACACCTAGTTGTTCATACACAGTCAAATAGTCAACCCAGATAGGAAATGCTATGTGCTTAGGAATCCCAGGAAAAATCGTCAGCATCACAGACATTGAACAGCAGCTAGCCATGGTCGATGTCGGTGGCATACAAAGAGCCGTCAATCTCAGTTGCATCGCCACAGAAGGCAGCGATTTGTCACAACACTTAAATAATTGGGTGTTAGTACACGTTGGTTTTGCCATGAGTGTCATTTCTGAAGCGGAAGCGCAATCGACGCTAGCGATCTTGCATGAGCTAGGGCAAATGCAAGAAGAAATGCTGGCGATGCAAGAAGGAGAATCATAATGAGCGCTGTCAATAATGATGTACATCTGCAAGCGCTTTATCCTTTTCTGAGCGAAAGTAAAGTCGATCATGTCGATATGCAACTAGCCTTGCTCAATTCAGTCGAACAAAAGATACAGCAGCACCAAAATGTCATTCATCATTTTTTCGAAAAAAATACCCAAAAAGTAGTCGACTGTGCCAAGGCAATTGCCGACATGTATAAGCAAGAAGGCCAGCTCTTCACGATGGGCAATGGCGGCTCTAGTTCCGATGCCTCGCATATCGCTGTAGAGTTTTTGCATCCAGTCACAACAGGACGACCTGCCCTGCCCGCTTACGATTTAAGTTGTGACAAAACCGTGATGACTGCGATTGCCAACGATGTCGGTTATCAACACGTGTACGCACGTCAGGTCGCCAATCTACTCAAGAAGAAAGACGCCTTGATCGGCATTTCCACTAGCGGCAATTCTGACAATTTACTTCGCGCATTTTCTCAAGCAAAAAAAATAGGCGCGACCACCATAGGTCTAACAGGGGGCACTGGCGGCGAAATGGCAAAAATCGATTTAGATCACTGCTTAATCGTCGAATCCGACAGCATACATCGCACCCAAGAATGTCATGTCGCCATCTATCACGTCTTATGGGATTTAGTGCATACCTTGTTAGCGAGCGAGCGCGGTGGTCTAAATAAAAGACAAGACTACAAATAAAATTTCGTGAAGGAGATGAATAATGAAATACGTCGATGAATTTCGTGATCCAGAGATGGCCAAGGTTTTGCTCAAAGAAATTACTAAAATTTCAGATACCTTAGCCAAAAATTTAAAACGCCCCGTCTACATCATGGAAGTATGTGGTGGGCATACGCATTCCATCTTTCGTTATGGCATAGAAAACATGCTGCCAGACAGTCTGGAATTAATTCACGGTCCGGGTTGCCCAGTCTGCGTTTTACCTATGGGTAGGGTCGATGATTGCGTTGCGATTGCCGAACAAGAAAACGTCATCATGACGACCTTTGGTGATGCGATGCGCGTACCTGGTTCTAAGCGCAGCCTGTTACAAGCAAAAGCCTTAGGCGCCGATGTCCGTATGGTTTACTCGCCGCTAGATGCCTTAACGATAGCCAAGAAAAATCCGGATAAAGAAGTGGTGTTTTTTGGCCTAGGATTTGAAACCACCATGCCCAGCACGGCACTGACGGTATTAAAAGCTGAAGCGGATGGCATTAAAAATTTCTCCTTATTTTGCAATCACATCACGATTATTCCTACCATTAAAGCGGTGCTCGACTCACCCGATTTGCAGCTCGATGGTTTCCTCGGCCCGGGTCACGTCAGCATGGTCATCGGCAATCAACCGTATAACTTTATCGCCGAGCATTACCACCGCCCTGTCGTCGTTGCTGGGTTTGAGCCGCTCGACATTTTGCAATCCTTATGGATGGTCTTGGCGCAATTAAACCTAGGCGAAGCGCGCATAGAAAATCAATACAAGCGCGTAGTCCCAGAGCGCGGCAATAAAATGGCTTTGACGGCGATCAGTCGTGTCTTTGAACTGCGCCAATTTTTCGAATGGCGTGGCTTAGGTTCTATCGACAATTCTGGCGTGCAGCTAAACGCACAATATGCCGCTTACGATGCCGAGAAAAAATTTGTCACACCCTCCGTCGTGATTGCCGATCCTAAGTCCTGTCAATGCGGTGAAGTCTTAAAAGGCGCGATCAAACCCTGGCAATGCAAAGTCTATGGCAAAGCTTGCACACCAGAGACACCACTCGGTGCATTGATGGTATCAAGCGAAGGCGCTTGTGCCGCTTACTTCCAATATGGCGGCGCCCGTATCGAAAATATGCAAGCCAAACAATCACAAAAAATTATCCCCATCCAGCCTGTCATTGAGGAGGCGAGTTTATGAATGTAGTAGAAACAAATCTGCACGTGCCCAGCAATAGCGAAACGCCTATCGAAAGCACGCGCCTACGTCAGGGCAAGCTAGTTAGCTCCGTCATTACACTAGCACATGGTGGCGGCGGTAAAGCCATGCGCGATTTGATTGACGATGTCTTCATTAATGCCTTTAGTAATAACAGCCTCAACACCTTAGAAGATCAAGCACGCTTTCAACTCAGCGATCTTGCGCAATACGGCGACAGACTAGCGATGACGACCGATTCTTATGTCATCGACCCTATCTTTTTTCCCGGTGGCGATATCGGCAAACTAGCGATCTGCGGCACCGTCAATGATCTGGCCGTCGGCGGCGCAAAACCACTGTATCTAACTTGTGCCATGATTATCGAAGAAGGCATGCAAGTGTCAACATTACGGCAAATCGTCCAATCGATGGCAGACACTGCCAAAGCAGCTGGCGTCTTCATTGTCACTGGCGATACCAAAGTCGTAGAGCGCGGTAGTTGCGACAAAATTTTCATCAATACCGCTGGTATCGGTGTTATCAACCAAGGCTATCAATTAGGCGTACACAAGGCACAGGCGCACGACAGAATTCTAGTCAACGGCTACCTCGGCGATCATGGCGCAGCGATTTTAAATGCACGCGGCGATATGCATCTCAGCAGTCCCATAGAAAGCGATTGTGCACCACTGCACGAGTTGATCGAGGTTCTCCTAAAAGCCGCACCGAATACCCGATTCATCCGCGACGCAACCCGTGGCGGCATCGCCTCGGTACTCAACGAAATCGCCGAAGCTTCCCGATGCGGCATAGAAATACGAGAGACCGACACGCCAATACGCAATGAAGTCAAAGGCTTCTGCGAAATACTCGGACTCGATCCACTGTATCTCGCCAACGAAGGAAAATTAGTTGCCGTCGTCCCCGCCGATGAAACAGCCGCCGCCTTAACCGCCATGCGAACACATCCTTTAGGCAGAGATGCAGCCGACATCGGTTATGTACTAGAAGATGGACGCGCAGGACGAGTACACATGCAAACTAGTTTTGGTGGCAAGCGCATCGTCGATATGTTGGTAGGGGAACAGTTGCCTAGGATTTGTTAGTGTCATTTAGCCGAACAAGCTAGGTATAAAAACGCCTTTTGTAGCAAGCGTAAGAAAACAGTGATCAGTGTAAAAATTGTAGGGCGGGTGAAACCCGCGCCGCCCGCGCGCTGAACACATGCACAACGCGGGTTTCACCCGCCCTACGGGACTTTCGAAAATATCAAATTCGTTTATAAACTCACCCAAAAATTAGCTTCTAACATTTCATTCAAGGATCACCATGCGCACATTTCTCGCCAGCGAATACACTCCTACAACAGGTCTCCTAATTCGCATTGTCGATCAAGACAAAGTCGTCACACTAGATTATCAAGAAGCCACCGCTCAACATCAACGTTCATTATGGTGGGGCACGGCGGTCGGTTATCGTGCGATGCAAATGGCGGCGCTTGCTTTATCACCAAAATACCTATGGCGGCGTGATCACTTGATCGTCGTGAGCGCCCATCCTGGCCCCGGTGTACTCGACTCTTTAAACTACGTCACTCATTGCGCCGACAAAGGCACTCTGACTGTGATGGAAAACGATAATTGCGTGAGTCGCTGCAATAGCCAAATGAAATTTGAATGGTGGGTCAGCGATGGTGAAAAAACAGCCCACGTGATGCTCAATGAAAATTTTGTACCCATCGAGTTTTATCAATTAATCGATCGCCGCGTGTATAGCGAAACCAAAGCCGAAGACGACAAATTATTCGAGCTCTACAAAGTCAATCTCTCATCCCGCATTTGGGTTGCGCCTTTAGAAGAAAATTTTACCGTGGAGATATTACCACCGCTGGCGCAAGGTGAAATTCCTAGCAATCATGTTTGGAATATGGCCTTAGTTTAATCGCGCCACGCTGACACCTTCAAAATGGAGTTCCCATGTACGACATAGATTACAAAATTAAACTAGTCGATCTCAAAGAAATTTGCGTGCCTCACTATCAAATTCCTGTAGACCAATCTTCAGCGCTATTTAGCGAAGCACTCGTTAATTTAAAAGATTACGATCTCCCTTTTTTATCATGGCACGCGATCACCGACGGCAGTAATGCGCCTTACCATAAAGCCGTGCGTGGCAGTCGGCAAGAAGGTTGGCTTCGTAAAACCATCGCAGAAAAACTGCAAAGAGCAAATCAGCTTTTACATCGCTTTGATGCCGAATTACTGATACTCGACGCCTATCGCTCTCTAGACTGTCAACAAGGTTTATGGGAATATTTTTATAACCGTGGCCGCACCGAAAATCCAAACGGCGACGATGCGACGTGGACCGAATACGCATTATGCTATGTGCGTGATCCCCGTCATTTTGATCCGCTCGATGCACGCACTTTTCCAATTCACATCACAGGCGCGTCGATAGACACAACTTTGCGTCGACGTAGCACCGGACAAGTGATGAATATGGGTTCAGCATTTGAAGAAATTGCGGAGGTCAGCTCCACTGATTATTTCGAGCGGCAGTTACTGCAAGGCTTGATTGCTGAAACCGATGAACGTTTATGGAACCGACGTTTGTTGGAGTGGGCATTACGCAGCGAAGATTTTTTAAATGACCCTATCTATTTTTGGCATCACGATTGGGGCAATCAACTCTGGATCAAAGTCAAAAATGCTTTGCACGGCAATGCGCCAGCAGCAGCGTGGTATGGACACATGCCGGCACCTGCGTGGACTGTGGCGGAGAATTAAATATTCAAACCCCTCAACGCCAAAACGCATAGACGCATAGACGCATAAACGCAGAGGCGCGGAGCAACGCAGAGCAAAGCTTGAAGCATCTCTGCGCCCATTCTAAGTAGATAATAATGAAACCAGAACGCGAATTAATGCCAACAGCCCCGTCAAGCATAGACCATGATCACGCTAGCATCAGTCCAGAATTAATGCAGTTAATGCGGCAACACAATCTAGACGCGCTGCAACAAGCGCAAGATAAAGACCCATATAGCCGCATTGAAGGCGCACTCGCGGTCCATTGCCATGTCGATCTGCAACAGCGTACCGTAATAGAAAGTGCAGCAATGGCGACGCCGTTTAAAGGCTATGAAGCCTTATTGCCAGGACGCGATTTACAGCAAGTGGGTCGTGTCAGTGCGACCGCATCCGGTATTTGCGGCGGTGTACACGCGACCGCATCAGCGCTTTGTTTAGAAATGGCTCTAGGTTTAAGACCGCCACCGTTAGGTATCGTCGTGCGCAATCTACTATTAAGCTGTCAATACCTCAACGATAATTGCATGCACTTATTTGTTTTAGCGGGCCCCGATTATTCACAAGCCGTGATCGAAAAAAGCAACCCTGAAATCTGGTCACGTGCGCGACGCAGCGCCAGTCGTTTTGCCGACCTTCACGGCTACCAACACATCAGCGACATCATGCTGGCGCTGAACAAAGGCCATGGTGCTTTGGTTAAAGATGCGCTGAAAATGGTCGCGATTGCGCGTCAAGCATACTCGCTGTTAGGTGGCAAGTATCCACATTCAGAATCCATCATCCCCGGCGGTGTCAGCCTACAAGTCGATGCCGCCAAATTACAATTATTTAAAACACTGTTATTAGCCTTCGCCAGTTATAGTCAGAAAGCGGCTGCGATCTGGGATGATGTATTTGATTTTATGTTGAACGCTAATCCCCATTACGAAAATTTAGGACGAGCCAAAGCCAGCATGCTCGACTTTGGGCAATGGGATCACCCTGATTACTATGATGCGACTTATGAAAATTGTGATACCTGGGGCGAGCAACGCTGGTCTACACCCGCTGCCGTCATCCATGGTGACTTACGCTGCACACAATTAAGTTTATTAAATGCCGGCATGGAAGAAAGCTTAGATTACTCCTATCGCGAACGACAAAATCTAGCGCCCGCCGATGTCATTCGGCACGACCCCAAAGGCAATCCCATCTCGGTGTATCACCCGTGGAATAAGCGTATCGCCACACCGCACCCTACACAAAATAAGCCGCAAGCTTATAGCTGGGGTTCTAGCCTGACATGGCAAGGCGAAAGCTTCGAAGTCGGCGCGTATGCACGACTCTATCTGAGTGCGATAGCGCAAAAAATTCCAAATAATACCTTCGTTACTTCGACTGGGAACAGCTTAGAATTTTTACTACCGCAAACAACGCAAAGCAGTATCAAGATGCTCTGGCAAATTCCGAAAATCTGGAATGCCTTTGAACGCAACCGCGCCCGCGCCTATTCTTTGGCCTTCAATTTAGCGGTCACCTTAGAAAATCTTAGGATCGCCGAACAGCTCGTCAAATCCGGACAAACACAAACGCAAGTCGCTCTCGACCGACAACAAATGGGTACACGATTAGGCGTAGGCTTGTGGGGTGCGAGTCGCGGTTTTTTAGCGCATTGGGCCGTAATTAAAGATCAGGTGATCGATAATTACCAAATCGCGATTCCCTCCCGAATCAATGTCGCCACCCGCAACCAACATCAAAGCCTGGGGCCCTTAGAACAGGCTTTGCAAAACACGCCTATTTTGGAAACGGGGTTCCAAAATCTAAAGGATTTTCAAGCGATAGACCTACAAAGAACCATACAAAGCTTCGACCCTTGCATGAGCTGCCATGCGCAGATACTACTCAAAGATAATGGATTGGTATTGCGGAAGGAGATTGATACGAGTTTTCCGGCTCTGCCGCTCACACAGAAAAACTAAAATCGCCATCAACAAAACAAAAACGACACTAGAGGTAAAATAGCCAACATGACTCATCACCTTAAAAGGAAGAATTTTGATGGCTATCCAACTCCACAGCAAAGCTGATGCCAAACTGGCACAAATACTAGAATTTAGTACCCATCAACTCCCCACCGATGTCTCCATCGCCGAAGGTGGCGAAGATTTTGGCCCTAGTCCGCACGATCTTTACGATGCCGCACTTGCGTCGTGTAAGGCCCTCACTGTTATGTGGTTTGCCCGCAAGAAGAATATTGCCGTCACCCATATTGATACCCGCATAGAACGCGACGATAGTGAAGAACGTCGCGGCACTTATAAATTAGCGACACACTTAGCTATTCATGGCGACTTCAGTGATGAAGAATTTGCTCAACTCAGCGCGGTTGCCGAAAAATGCCCAGTACATAAACTAATGACCAGCGTCACCACAGCAATCACCACAAAAGTCGAGCGTGCAAAATGAGTACAACGAATCCCTTTGATCCAGCCAAAGTACTCAGTGCTCATGGCAAAGATCTCGGCGGTGGCTTTGTCGTCAATCGTCTATTACCGTCCGCAAAGCGGCAAGCAGTTGGTCCGTTTATTTTCTTCGATCACTTCGGCCCCGTCACCGTGCATCCAGAAGACAATCACGACGTGCGCCCTCATCCCCACATAGGCTTGGCGACACTAACGTATTTATTCGACGGCGTCATTCTGCACAGAGATAATCTTGGCTACACCCAACGCATAGAGCCAGGCGCGATCAATTTAATGATCGCCGGAAATGGCATCGTTCACTCAGAACGTAAACCAGAAGAGCAAAAGAACGACACCTATATCAATCACGGCTTGCAATTATGGATAGCCGTACCCGAAGATAAAGAAAAAATCCCCGCCTCATTCAGCCACACACCTGCGTCTTCGATTCCCGAGATCATCAACGGCAATGCGACGATACGCGTATTAGTTGGAAGCGCATTTGGCGCAAACTCCCCCGTACCCACTTTATCGCCGACACTCTACCTCGATATTCAATTGCCGCCGAATAGCCAATGGGAGTTACCGATGCTGGCAGACGAGCAGGCAATTTATCCGATAGAGGGTGAAGTATTCGTCGCGGGTGAAGCATTGGAATCGCATACGATGTTAGTCATCGATCAGGAACAAACCATCAGCAGCGGAGATAGTCCGACACGCTTGGTACTTGTAGGAGGTCAGGCTTTGGGACATCGATTTATGTGGTGGAATTTTGTTGCTAGTCATAAGGAAGATATCGAGGCAGCGGCGTTGGCTTGGGATGCTGGCGATCGTGCTTTGGGGATGGGACAAGTGCCGGGGGAGCGTGAGCGGATTCCTTTGCCTAAGCGTTAATAACATTTCGATGAAGCTCCCCTCTTTCCCGTAAAACGACTAAGTGAAATTTGTGCATCACAAAAAATGGGAAAGTGTTGAAACTGTACTTAGGTATGTTCGCTTGCAAGCGAACACCGGTCCGCAGGCGAGGCGCATGCGCCTCGAATTCCCTGCTACACCTCAAACAACAACACTTTCTTATCCATTTTCCGTAATGCACAAATTACATCGTCTCAAACGGGGTAGGTCAAAAGCAACTACAACATCAAAACAATCAGTCTCGACGGACATTTTTTTCTACTGGCAGTGGTAGGTTGTCGCTTTTGACTTCGCTTTTGATTTTGACTTTAATCCACTTCTGACACTGCCAATTGTGCGGGACAGAAAATGGATAAAGAAAGTGTTGCTGTTTGAGCGAAGCGAGTTTCAACACTTTCCCATTTTTTGTCCTGCACAATTGGGGAGCCGAAGGCCAGTGGCAGCGTGGTCGCCTTTTTTGGGTTACCTTTTTTGGCGAAGCAAAAAAGGTGACTAACTGTCGGTCTACCACCGACCTACAGACCAAATTAAATCCCCAAAGCTAATCTCCGCTCACCAGCCGCAACGCTCACCCTAACCCAATAAAACAAATACATCATCACCAATTTCGTCACTGCACTGACACTTGCCAACAACAGCAAAGGCCAACCATCTTTCAAACCCAACATCAATCCCAAGAAAATGGAACTTAGGTCCATCGCAAAAATAAACTGGCTCATTCGGATTGAGACTGCTCCAGTGCTTCCTGACTCAACAATCAAACGAATCTGATGCGCATAGGCTTGCGCCAACAGTATCGTAATCGTCACAATCAACGCCTGTGAAATCACACGACCTTGGTCGACCAACAGCGGTCCAGTCAATATTGTCAGGCCCAAACCTATTAACCCCAACAACAGCATCAAACTAGCAAACCAGAATACAGTTTTTGCCGAAACACTACGTCGATCACGCCATATTTCGTAAAGCAACAGCATCACCAAAATTGCAGCGATCAAACGTGGCCAAACGATGAAATGGTTGAACGGTTCAATGGAATAGCCATAAACAAAGAAGGACCAATAAGCCAAGAAGCTCACGCTAAACTGGTTAAGGGATAGAATGGCGGTTGCACTTCCTTCCCCCTTCTGCTTTCGATGCCATACTTTTTTCACCTGCGACCAAATGCCCCACAAACTCGCAATGATTAACAGAGAATTTAATCCACCCGCAATTTCTAACCACATGTAATCATCTCAATCAAAAGCAATCACCAGGGACTTTGACGAACCCTTCCATCAACACCCGCGCACTACGACTCATGCTCGCCTTCTTCACGACCCACTCTCCATTCACTAACTGCGCTTCTGCACCTACACGTAAAGTTCCTGATGGATGTCCAAATCGAACAGCGGACCGTTCTCCTCCGCCGGCAGCTAAACTGAGTAAAGTGCCGGGAATGGCAGCGGCTGTGCCGATCGCTACCGCCGCCGTACCCATCATCGCATGATGTAACTTACCCATAGACATCGCCCGTACACACAAATCAATTTCATTCGCATGAACCTGCTTTCCGCTAGACGAAACATAGTCCAAAGGCTTAGCTACAAAAGCAACTTTCGGTGTGTGTTGACGCTTTGCGGCTTCGTCGATGTGTTTGATCAAACCCATACGTAATGCGCCATATGCGCGTATCGTTTCGAACTTCGCTAACGCTGCTGCATCGCCATTGATAAGGTCTTGTAACTCAGTGCCGGTGTAGCCAATTTCTTCTGCGTTGACGAAAATGGTTGGGATGCCGGCGTTGATCATCGTCGCTTTTAAGGTGCCGATGCCTGGCACTTCCAAATCGTCAACCAGATTCCCCGTTGGAAACATAGAGCCCCCTGCACCTTCTTCTTCGGCCGCTGGGTCCTTAAATTCGAGTTGTACTTCAGCTGCCGGATATGTCACGCCATCGAGTTCGATATCACCTGTTTCTTGTACTTCACC
>CAYXJI010000030.1:0-18951 GCA_964465175.1 uncultured Burkholderiaceae bacterium
GGTGTAGTCACTGAGGGGATAGGTTTGACCGGCAATGCTTGTGATGCTGGGCTTGCGATCTCAACTTGGAGCGGCTCAATTGCGGTGCGACGTTCTTTCCACGGCGCTTCCAAGCTAGGTAAATCCAAGCCAGGAATGCCAAATTGCAAAGATAATATGAGCGCATGCAAGAGCAATGACACCAAAATACCGCCAATTAAACGACGATTGGCCAAAGCGCCATCGCTCAATGCTTCGGGTTCTTCAGGGGTCGTTTCAAAACGCATGCAAATTGATAATCATAAGAAACAATGAGCGCTCATTATCCCAGATTTTCTGTTTTCCTTAGGGGCAATATTGCAACTATCGACAGTAGTGGAAATAGTACGACAGAAGCATCCATTAGACGTGCGTTGATATGCTTACGCGGGTATCGCACTGCTTTCGCGCTTCACAAAAAACAAACTTGCACCGACCAGCACCAATACCGCGCCAAACACGCGATTTTGCATACGTTGCGCTTTGACATCGCGCATCCAATTTTGCAAAGAAGCAGCCAACAGCGCATAGCTATGCATGACCGTCGCATCCACCACGACCATCGTCACAGCGAGAATTGTCAATTGCGGCAAAAGCGCAGCCTGACTATTAATAAAGTTGGGCAAGACCGCCACCATGAACACGATGCCTTTAGGATTACTAGCATTGGTCAAAAATCCTGTTAGCACGCGACGTCGAAAACTTGGAATATGTGCTTCTGCGTTTGCATCCTGCACCACAACACTAGCCTGCGGTGTACTAAAAAATTGAGTGACGCCCAAATAAATCAAATACAAAGCCCCCAAGACTTTGACAATAGCAAATGCAGTTTCGGACGCCAGCAGCAAAGAGCCGACACCCGCACCAGCGACGATCAACACCAACAACAGTCCAAATTGCAAACCCAGTATCGAGACGCTGGCGCGTCTGACACCATAACTGAGGCCATGCGACATCGACAAAATCGCGCCAGAGCCTGGCGAAATAGCGATCAAACACGCAGCACAAAAAAAAGAAAACCAAGTAGCAAAGCTCATCGTATTAGTTTCTTAAAGTAAAAGTAAAGTGATGCGAATTATCCCTCAAAAGCCATTCGTCTACAGCAAGACTGCCTCGACTAGATTCTAGCTAAGCAATCCCATTCGCACCGTATTTTAAAAATCCAGGGCGCTGTGATAAACGTTGAAAATAGGCGTCCAATGCAGGCAAATAGGCGTGCGCAATCGGTGCCGAACGCCAGCGATTCAAGGATAATCCCAAAACAATATCGGCTAAGGAAAACTGTTCGCCATTCACAAAGGCCTGAGTTTGTTGCAATCGTTGAGCCATCATCGCCATATGCCGGTTCCACTCGCGGACACTAAGTGCAATCGCGTCAGGATCTTTATGTGCGGCGCTCTGCCTGACAGTCGCCATAAAGGCATAACGCCAGGCATTGTTCAATTCCGTTGCCTGCCAATCCATCCATTTTTCTACTTGTGCACGTGGCATCGCCTCTTGCGGTAGCAGGTCAACACGTCGATGACGCGTCGCCAGATAACGGCAAATCGTGTTGGATTCCCATAAAGTCACGCCTTCATCTTGAATGACGGGCACCATGCCATTTGGATTCAAGGCAAGAAATTCCGGCGTAGTGACCGCATGCGGCGCGCCGGAGCCATACTCAATCAACTCAAATGGCAGATCAATTTCAGCACAAGTCCAGAGCACTTTGCGGACATTGATTGAACTGGCTTTGCCTAAGATTTTTAACATGAGTGACTCTCAAATTTATTGAAACGATTCGTTGATACGATTCGTTGAAACGATCATTTAAGTTTACCTGATCATAACAAAAAATTTTAAAAAGAAAATTTGAACAAAAATTTAAACAATGAGTTGCACGCCCTGCGTACTTTTGAATGTAAAAATGCCGCCACAATTCTAGTAGAAATGTGGCGGCATTGGTTGCAGTCTAAATTAGATTAACAAACCGTGTCTCCCTAGGCCGCTTGCTTCAACAAAGTTGGATAATCGGTATAACCCTTTTCGGCACCACCGTAGAAAGTCGCACGGTCTGGCGTATTCAATTCAGCGCCTGTCGCAAAGCGCTCTACCAAATCTGCATTAGCAATATAAGGACGGCCAAAGGCGACCGCATCGGCTAAACCACTGACGATCAGGGCATCCGCTTCTGCTGCTGTATAACCGCCGCAGCAAATCAAAGTGCCAGTGAATGCCGCGCGCAAAGCTTGACGGAAGGCTGGCGTTAACTCTGCGCCGCCGACCCAATCTGGCTCTGCGATATGCAAATACGCAATACCACGTTTGCTGAACTCAACCGCCAAATACAAGGCACTTGCTTCCGCTTCGGCATCCGCAATATCATGCGCGACAAAATTCGGTGACAAGCGAACGCCAACGCGATCCGCACCCATTTCTGCAATCGCAGCATCTACCGCTTCCAGCATCAGACGTGCGCGATTTTCCAAACTGCCGCCGTAAGCATCATCCCGTTGATTGCTGTTGGTCGCCAAAAATTGCTGCAACAAATAGCCGTTCGCACCGTGGACTTCGACAAAATCAAAGCCCGCACGTTTGGCACGCAAAGCTGCCTGACGATACTGCGCAACGATGCCAGGAATCTCGGCCAATTCCAGCGCACGCGGTTGCGAGGTGGGTGCATTGCTTGGCGTGCCGTCTTCCAAGATTACAAAAGATTGACTATTTTCTGCTGTAATCGCCGAAGCGGAGACGGGTGCCGCGCCATTTTCTTGCAAGAGATTATTCGAGATACGACCGACATGCCAGAGTTGCAGAGCGATCCGTCCTTGTTTGGCATGCACCGCATCCACCACGGATTTCCAACCTACTTCTTGCGCATCGGTATAGATACCTGGCGTCCACGCATAGCCTTGACCTTGGCGAGAAATTTGGCTCGCTTCGGTCACGATTAAACCAGCCGAAGCACGTTGCGCATAATATTCTACGTTCAGCGCATGAGGTGTATCCCCGGGCTGTGCCGCGCGTGAACGTGTCAAAGGCGCCATCATGACGCGATTCGCTAATTCAAGCGAACCTACTGTGATTGGAGACAATAATTTTTTCAACATTACATTTTCCTTTAATTTAATTAAATCGCTTCATTAATCCGATAAGTCAGACCACAACAAAATAGACCGGTCGTCTAATTTCACTTTCAAAAAAATGGGCTATTGCCCACTGTGTTGAATGTTTTCGCCCTATTCTTTAACCCAAAATTCCATTAGGATTTGCGATGAAGACGGATGCACTTTTCGAACGTGTTTTGATGCAAATGAGGCGCTAATAGCACCGCTGGTGCGCCTCATGGAAAACCTGGGTTTAATGCAATTACTTAGACCCAGCCCCTAAGCCCGCAACAAAATTTTCGTTTGCTGCATCGCTAATTCCATAGGACGTATTTCTAAATGCACCTTACTCAATAGAGAAGCGCCCACCCAAGTCGCATAAATAAATTCAGCTAACTCAAATGCATCTTGCTCCTGTAAGCGCCCTTCCACTTGCGCCTCACGCAACACATCCGCAATCACCGTCGTAATACTTTGCATGCCCACCGTCAAAGCCTGGCGCATCGGCTCCGACAGATCAGAGACTTCCGCAGCCAACTTCACTGCTAGACACAATTTACCACAGGAGGACGAACGCGCTTGCGCTAACCACCCCTCAAAATACGCAATCAAACGATCGCAGGCTGGGCGTTCATCTTCTTGCAACTCACGGCGCAGACGCAGCTGATACTCAGCAAAATACCGCTCCAGCATCGCCACACCAAAACCTTCTTTTGATTGAAAGTAATGGTAGAAAGACCCCTTCGGTACGGCAGCTGCACCCAAAATTTCACTCAGACCTAGCGCAGAGAAGCCTTTCCCCAATATCAAAGCTTCACCCGTCAGCAAAATACGCTCACGCGTATCTTCGCGGGGATTCTGGTGAGCAGCAGTAACAGGATGAGAAGTAAGCATGGGCGAATAATATTAGACCAGTCGTCTAGAGTCAAGTGTTTTTTGTTCATTTCATTATTCAGCAAAGATCAAAAATCCGCAGTCAACGGCGCTTTTTACGATGAATCTATCTAAACAAACAAATCAAGCTTTCTAAGAAAACTCCGTTACCTCAGTAAGTAAAAATAGAACTACACAAAATTGTCCCAGCTAGAGCCTGCTCCCCGAATGATTTAGTCGGGGGCGTGCCGACGAAGACAATGCTTGAGCACCTTAGTTTGACTAAGGGCGGCAACGACGGCGCTGGAGCGGTTTTGCGTGAGTCCTAAAAAAATAAATGAACCTTTGTACCAACACAGGATATCGCCATGAAAATCGCTACTTCTGATATTCAACTGCAAGGCAATTACAACGCCAGCAAACGGCTAGAGACACAAGAAAAAATGCGGGCGTGGATTGGTGATCAGCGTCCCGATTTTGAAGGACGGCGCAACAATAGCGTAGAAAATCGCCCTCCGCTTGCGCTGGCAAAAGTCGATCAGGTACAACTCTCAGAGGCAGCAATTTCGGCCCAAGCACAAGAAGCGCAGGCGATTGGCAATATCGATGAGGAGATCGCCAATGATCCTCGCTATGCATTGATTAAATATCTGGTCGAGTTACTGACCGGGCGTACGATTACCACCTTAAACCCTGCCGACATGCGAGCAAACGCGAGCGCAGAGTGCGCACCCTGCGGCCCAAATGACAAGGCCAATCAGGCAACACCTGCATCATCAGCGCCACCGAGGCGAGCAGGCTGGGGAGTCGAAATCGAAAGACATAGCTCGTACACAGAAACCGAGCAAAGTAGTTTTCAAGCCAGCGGCACCATTACGACCGCAGATAATAAAAAAATCGAATTCAATCTCAGTTTCAATTTACAACGCAGTTATCACGAAGAAAGCAGCGAACAAATACGTCTTGGCGATGCAAAAAAAGTGGATCCACTGGTCCTTAATTTTTCAGGCAATAGCGCCCAACTCACCTCGCAAAAATTTGCTTTCGATCTGAATGCAGACGGCAAAAAAGAAAACATATCCTTCGTAAAAGGCGCTGGTTTTTTAGCCTTTGATAAAAATGCCGATGGCAAAATCAATGATGGCAGTGAGTTATTTGGCCCCGGCACTGGCAATGGTTTTGCTGAGTTGGCAGCCTATGACAGTGACGGCAATCACTGGATTGATGAAAATGATGCGATCTTTAAAAAACTGCAGATATGGACCAAAGATGACAGTGGCAAAGATCAATTACAAAGTCTAAAACAAGCCAATGTCGGCGCGCTCTATTTAGGCAATGTCAGTACCCCATTCGAACTTAAAAACGCTCAGAATCAAAGCGATGGACAACTACGTTCATCGGGATTATGGCTGACAGAAGATGGGGTAGCAAAGACGCTGCAGCAAGTGGATTTGGTGGTGTAATCTAAGCGCCTAAATCTCAAGTATCTACCGCCAAGTAGTTTCTCTGTCAGTGCCCAGATGCGGCGTCAATTAGGCCATGGTTGGCGACGCATCAGGCACTGACAACCCTCTCAACTTTTTAGATCGTTTGAAAAAACTGCTTCAAACCATGCACAAATTTATCGGCATCTTCCTTGCTAATATCCAAATGCGTGACCAGACGTACCCGCTTGCCAGCCGAAATCAAAATGCCGTGCTCACGCAAATAAAGCCCTGCCCGTAAACCTATGTCTTGTGACGCAAATTCGATGTAGAGCATGTTGGTGTGTGCTTTTTCCACCTTGAGTTCAGCCATTTGACTTAACGCATGTTGTAGCGTCAATGCCAGTGCATGATCTTGCGCCAAACGTTCAACCTGTTGTTCGAGTGCATAGTCGATCGCCGCTGCAAGAATACCCGCCTGGCGCATACCGCCACCCACCATTTTGCGCCAACGGCGTGCCGCCAAAATAAAATCACGCGGACCACATAAGAGACTACCGATAGGCGCGCCTAGGCCTTTAGAGCAACACACCGATACGGTATCAAATGGCGAGGTGATTTCACTCACGGGTATCTGCTGCGCCACCGCCGCATTGAACACCCGCGCACCATCAAGATGCGCCGCCATCTGGTGTGAGTGTGCCAAGGCAATCGCTGACTGTAAATAAGTATTGCTCAACACTTTACCCAAATGCGTATTCTCCAGACTCAGTAAGCTTGAACGCGCGTAATGCAGGTCATCTGGTTTGATCACCGCTGCAATTTTATGCAAATCCAAACTACCATCGACTTCCACAGGCACCGGCTGCGGCACGATACTACCAAGGCTGGCCGCGCCGCCAGATTCATACAAATAGGTGTGATAATTTTGCCCTACGATATATTCATCGCCACGTCCACAATGCGTCAGCAGCGCAATTAAATTACTCTGCGTACCGCTAGGCACCAACAAAGCCGACTCTTTGCCTGTGAGATGAGCCATCTTTTCTTCTAGTGCATTCACACTGGGATCATCCCCATACACATCATCACCAACTTCGGCATTCGCCATGACGATGCGCATCGCGGCGCTCGGGCGGGTCACGGTATCACTTCTAAAATCGATCAGCATAGGCCATCGTCCCTAGGTTAATTAATTATAAAAAACAAGAGTGTAGCCTATGCTGATTTCGGCATGCGATAAACGATAAACAAACAAGACGCCACCAAGGCAGTTCGATACACTTTTCATCAATTGCTATTCACATCCATCGTGTCCCTTTACACGGAGAAATCCTCATGCCCTCAGCCATCAAAAAAATTCATATTGTGGACTCGCACACGGGCGGCGAACCGACTCGCTTAATCGTTGATGGCGGCCCAGATCTGGGAGATGGCCCTTTATCAGAACGCGTCAAGGTCTTTAAAGAAAAATTTGACTATGTGCGCAGTGCCGTCGTGTGCGAACCGCGCGGCTCTGATGTTTTAGTCGGCGCCCTGCTTTGCCAGCCGCATGATCCTTCATGTTCAGTGGGCGTCATCTTTTTTAATAATGTCGGCTATCTCGGCATGTGCGGACATGGCACCATAGGTCTGGTCGCCACACTGGCGTATCAAGGTGTATTAGAGGTTGGAAATCACAAGATTGATACGCCAGTAGGCGCGGTGGCCGTCGAGCTGCACGAAGACCACAGCGTCACTGTACACAATGTGCCAGCTTATCGCGCCCGACATGCTGTCACAGTGGAAGTCGAAGGACATGGGCCAGTCACTGGCGATGTGGCTTGGGGCGGTAATTGGTTCTTTCTAGTCGCGGAGCATGGTCAAGATATGCGTTTAGCGAACGTAGAAGCGCTAACCAGTTTTGCTTGGCGTGTACGTGAGGCACTCAATATGGCGGGGATTAAGGGCGACAATGGGGGAGAAATCGATCACATAGAATTATTCGCGCCGCCCTCTGCACCCGAAAATGACAGCCAAAATTTTGTACTCTGCCCGGGCAAAGCGTATGACCGCTCACCGTGCGGCACAGGCACTAGCGCAAAACTAGCATGCCTCGCGGCTGATGGCAAACTCGAAGCAGGTGAAATCTGGCGCCAAGAAAGCATCCTAGGCAGCGTGTTTGAAGGCAGCTTCCAATATAGTCAAGAGGTCGGGAAAATTCATCCCACGCTACGTGGCACCGCCTTCGTGAATGCCGAAGCGACTTTAATCCTCGATGAACGCGATCCTTTCATCTATGGCATACGCTAAGGGTTTCTCGCAATGAGCAAACAAGTCTCCTACGACGTCATCATTATCGGCGGCGGCATCATAGGCTGCGCCTGCGCTGCCGCACTTGCAAAAGCTGGCCTGACACTATGCTTAATTGAGCCTAGCACCATCGGTGGCGGCACCTCCGCTGCGGGCATGGGACATCTAGTGGTAATGGATGACAATCCAGCAGAACTGGCTTTGAGTAGTTATTCTCTAGAATTATGGCGAGCCTTGGTGACCGACGATGTGAGCCTATCCAGCAAACACGAATACAGCCAATGTGGCACGATTTGGGTCGCCGCCGATGACGAAGAAATGGAAGCGGCGCGAGCCAAGCTGGCGATTTTACAAGCGCATGATATCGCCGCTGACTTAGTAAGCGCAGCGCAATTGCATCAACTCGAACCGCAACTACGCGCAGGTTTAGCAGGTGGTTTATTGGTCAAACAAGATGCCTTGGTCTACCCGCCCAAGAGTGCACAAATCTTGCTCGACATGGCATTGGCAGCCAAGCCCAATGGCGCGATACACCATCGAGGCAGAGTCAGCGCACTCATCGAAGGGGGCGTGGCTTTATCCGACGGCAGCGAGCTATTTGCCAAGCATGTGATCGTCGCCAACGGCATCGCCTCTACGCAACTCATAGCCGACCTCCCTTTGCGCCACAAAAAAGGACATCTGCTAATTACCGATCGCTACCCCAAATTCATCCAGCATCAATTAGTAGAATTAGGCTATATCAAAAGCGCCCATGCGTCGGTCGGTGACTCGGTAGCTTTCAATCTGCAACCGCGCCCAAGCGGACAAGTCTTCATCGGTTCTTCGCGCCAATTTGATGTCACGCATAAAGAAATTGACACCGCCATACTCAGCAAAATGCTAGTCCAAGCAACGAGTTATGTTCCGGCTCTTGCCAATTTAAAAGCGATACGCGCGTGGACAGGATTTCGTGCGGCTACGCCCGATGGCTTGCCGTATATTGGCCCACATCCGAGTCGCAAAAACGTATGGATGGCGACCGGACACGAAGGCTTGGGTATTACGACGTCGATCGCCACGGCTGAAATTTTAAAAGACCAAATCTGTCAGCAAACCAGCAAAATCGCAGTAGAAGCCTATTGGCCTTCACGCAAACTACAGCAACACTAATCGACACAAAAATACGAAGTGAATATGAAATCACCCCTCCATAGCAATTCGAATTCCGATCTCATTGCCGACGCTAAGATTAACATCCACATCAATGGTCATACGCATCAGGTAGAACCCGGCATCAGCGTTGCTGCAGCGCTGGCCTTGTGCGAAGTGCATTGCACACGCCTATCCGTCACAGGCATGGCGCGCGCACCGGTATGCGGCATGGGCGTATGTCAAGAATGTCGCGTGACGATTGATGGTCAGCCGCATCAATTAGCCTGTCAAACTTTATGCAGTATTGATATGCACATTTTGACCGGAGCGCTGGCATGAGTATTAACATCAACACCGATATTCTCATCATCGGCGCCGGCCCAGCTGGCTTGGCAGCCGCTGCTGCGGCCGCAGAATCTGGCCAGCAAATCGACATCATCGATGACAATTTCATGTCCGGCGGACAGATTTGGCGCGGCGGTGCCCACACGCAAAGCGACCCAAGAGCACTTGCTTTGTGGAACGCCCTAAACAACTGCGATCAGGTGCGCTTTCATTTTCAATCCAAAGTGATTCATGCACATCCTAAAGACGATGCAATTGACATCCTAGTCGAAACTCAGGGTAAACCACAGGCGCATATCTACACCGCAAAAAAAATTGTCCTATGCGCAGGCGCACGTGAGTTATTGTTACCCTTCCCCGGCTGGACACTAGCCGGTGTCACCGGTGCTGGTGGCCTCCAAGCCTTATCCAAAGCCGGCTATCCAGTCGCAGGTAAACGTGTCATTGTCGCGGGGACAGGACCGCTCTTATTAGCAGTGGCCGCCAGCCTGATAGCACGCGGCGCCGCAGTCACCCATATTCTAGAACAGGCAAAATTTGGACAACTAAGCCGCTTCGCCCTAGGCCTCTTGGCTACGCCCAGCAAAATCTCGCAGGCAATACAACTAGGACGTAGTTTAAAAGAAGTGGTCTATCACGCGAATAGTTATGTGATAGCCGCACACGCCCAAACTCAAACGGATCGATCCAGTCCTACAATAACTCAAGTCGGTGGTATCACAGCATCAATACTCGGTGAAACTCAAGCAATCCCGTGTGACCTACTCGCCTGCGGCTATGGATTAATCCCCAACATCGATCTCGCTGCGGCACTTCATTGTGAGCTAGAAGACCTAGAGAACTATGAAAAAGTCGTCGTCAACGAATGGCAGGCCAGCACCCAAGCAAATATCTATTGCGCAGGCGAAGGCACAGGTATAGGCGGGGTTGATCTAGCGCTAGCCGAAGGACACATCGCAGGCTATGCCGCAAGTGGACAAAACGCCAAAGCACTGAGCCATTTTAAAGAACGAAAAAAATGGCGCGCTTTCGCAGAACGTCTACACCACAGCTTTACATTACGCCCCGAACTTAAACAGCTATGCGCAGCCGACACCATTGTGTGCCGCTGTGAAGATGTCAGTTACCACGCATTAAAGAACCACAGCAACTGGCGCGACGCCAAACTACACACCCGCTGCGGCATGGGCGCCTGCCAAGGACGCATCTGCGGCGCAGCGAATCGGGTTTTATTTTCTTGGGAAAAAGATGCAGGGCGATTGCCCATTTATCCTGCGAAGATTGGTAGTTTGATTGGAGTCGAGGTGGAATAAAATAGCCCGCCCCTAGCAAATCATCCTTGAACGACATCAGTACTATGCACTGATTCAGGCGCCGGGTTGATACCGCCTTGCGATACTGACCTTCCCTCGATAAATAGCTCACCATCAGGTGAAAGTTATGCAGCAAGATTTTCCATTAAGCGCACCTGCGGTGCTATTAGCGTGCTGACGGCGCATTTTCGGCTATTTTTGCTACGCTTCGTTGCTAACAGTTCGCTAATAGCGCGCTATTAGCGCCTCATTCGCATCAAAACACGCTCGAAAAGTACATCCGTCTTCATCGCAAATCCTAATGGAAATTCTGGATTCAAAGCTCGCGCCTTTCATTGCATCATGGGTTGCATATCGAATTCCATAATAACGCTGATTCTTGAAGCTGTAAGACCAGCTTTCGATAGGTGCATGATCCCAGCAATTTCCCTTACGACTCATGGAACAGACCATGCCGAATTCCTTGAGCTTGCTCTAAAACGCTTTACTAACATATTAACTGCCACGATCCGAAAAGTTGCATGACCCCAACTGCCGGTCGGCGGCGGAAGCATGCCATCGTCAGCGCATCCGTCACAATGTCGCTAGTCATGCGTGGTTTTAGCGACCAACCGATAACTTCTCGATTAAATTAGGACTTACGCAAAATTGTCCCAGCTAGGCGTGCCGACGAAGACAGTGCTTGAGCACGGCGAGGCGGCAACAACGACGCTGGGGCGGTTTTGCGTAAGTCCTATAAATAAATCAAGCACAATTGCCACATATAGCCAGCCTTCATCCTCCCACAAATAGGTGATGTCAGAAATTCACGCTTGATTCAGCGCAGTCGGCAAAAAGTTTCTATCAAGCACACTCCCCCTGATTTCAAATCCCAAGAAATGGACGCGATCTTGCCGTGCATCGAGGATGTGGGTTTGCATTAACTCATCCGAAAAATCTGAACAATTTAAACAAATAAAATACCACCTATGACAACAAAAAAATACGCATAGCCCATAACAAAAATACATACACATATCTAGATGTTGTAAAAATGCGATACTTGCAAATTATTTTAATCCGTTCAATATAAATAAAATGCATAAGCATATGTGCAGATAAAAATAGAATTTAATCCCAAATTTTTAAATAACTTTCAAATTAATGGTCAAAAAAAACCAAAATTTACAGCAAATCTCTGAATTAACAATTCAGCAAGAGCTCGATGACAATACGCAACAGCCCCTCAGTTAAGGCTTAAAAAGTTAAAAGTGATTAATTAAGCAAAAGTTACAGATGGACTTAAAACTTACATTTTGCAATAATTCGCGACGACGTTTGATTGCCAATTCAAAAACATTTAATTTCTTAGCTTAGTTAACAGTAAGCTATCTCTACAATGATCGATTTATTCGATCTTTTTATCTTAGAAAGCATTGATCCATATGAAATTAAGTCGCCTAAGCCTCGCACTTGCAGGAATTAGCTTTTTCACATTAGCCACTTCCGCCTTAGCCCAACAAACCGTTGCACCAGAAGCGACCAAAAAGAGTGAAGAAAAATCAAGTATACAACGCGTCACGATTACGGGCTCTAACATTAAACGCATTCAATCTGAAACAGCGTCACCCATTTTCGTCATCAATCGTGAACAATTAGTTCGTGGCGGCGCTACCTCACTCACAGAAGTATTAAAAGAAATTGCACAAAATGTCGGTGGTCAAAGTGAAAACCGCACTAACGGTTTTACGGCGGGCGCATCCAGTTTGAATCTGCGTGGCATCGGTAGTCAAGCCACCTTAACCTTGATCAATGGTCGCCGCTTAGCATCCTATGCGCAGCCAGAATTTCAATCTACTTTTGTCGACTTAAACTCCATCCCGGTTGGCGCGGTTGAACGTATCGAAGTCTTAAAAGACGGCGCATCGGCGAGTTATGGTGCGGAAGCGATGGCGGGTGTGGTGAATATCATTCTGCGTTCCAACTACGAGGGCGCGGAAATTAGCGGGTCATATGGTCAAGCCCAAGTCGGCGATGGTCAACAGGCACGTAGCAGCGTCAGTTATGGCTTTGGTGATTTGGCTGCAGATCGTTTCAATGTGTATGCCACAGTAGACGTACGTCGCCGCAAACCTATGTATTTGAGCAATCGTGATGATTACCTCGGCACAGACAATCTAAAGCCTTGGGGCTACCGCGATGGCCGTTCTTTGTACACAGGCGAAGGTAATTTGCTCTGGGTTGACAAAGCCACCAATTCTCCTGTAGTTCAGCCATTAAACAACAATTGCCCCGCATCAAATATTGTTCCTGCTTCGGAATTTTATGGCCCTGTTGCCCGAGGAACCGCATGTGTATTTGACGAGAAAAAAGATGGCACCTTCAATGCTGCAGGTAAGACTGACCGTATCGGTTTGACTAGCCGTGGTACATGGCAAATCACTGCGGATACCACTGCTTTCGCTGAAGTAATGTTAAATCAAAACAAAGCATCTGTAACCGGTTCTTACCACTGGATCGCTGGTCAAGCTGGTCAACCTACACCAGCTTTGAGTACGACACATCCTCAATACCCAAAACAATTGATCGATCCAGTCACAGGAAAAACTTTGGCGGGTGGTAATGGCGCCGTTCGTGTCCGTGCGTCAATCAAAGATTTACCAGGTCAAGGGCAAGACGTTACAACCGATTTTTCACGTTATTTAGTCGGCGTGAAAGGCACTGTCGGTAAATATGATTGGGAATCAGCCTTGATGCTCAATGAAAGTAAAGTGTCGGCGAAATCCAGCGCTGGTTTGTTAGCGACACCATTTATCGACGCCTATATTAGTGGCGCTTTTGTGATCGGTGCAACTAAAGGTGAAAATGCTGAGTTGTATAAAAAGATAGTGACGAATAGCCGCAGTTCTTTTAAAACATCGATGGCATTGTGGGATGCCAAATTATCTGGCGATTTAATGCAATTACCAGCAGGTGCTTTAAGTTTTGCTGCCGGCGTGGAAGCACGCAGTGAAAAATTAACGACTAATCCAGATCCTCTGGCGGTGGCGGGCGAGTTGTATCACACAGCGCAAACTCAAGGTGGGATTGATAGAAGCCGTAATACTGCGTCCATCTATACTGAAATGATTATTCCTTTGGTCAAATCAGTCGAAGCCAGTGTGGCGGGTCGTTACGACAAATACTCTGATTATGGTCACTCAGCAACGCCAAAATTCGGCTTGAAATGGAATGTTTCACCTGAATTCATGGTTCGTGGTACCTATTCAACGGGCTTCCGTGCACCAACTTTGATTGAGAACTCCACACAAATTTCTAAAGCTTACTTAAATGGCTTTGAAGATCCAGAACGTTGCAATGACAAATTCAAACAAGGCTGTCAATCTAGTAGCGCGTATGAAGGTGGCTCCAATCCTAATTTGAAGCCAGAAACAGCTAAAAGCTATACTTTGGGCTTAGTTTGGGAGCCAGCTAGCTGGTTTATGTCCAAGCTCGATTTCTGGAATATCAAACGCGAAGATGAAATCAGTACTTATGACTTGACCAAAGTATTGCGTGATAAAGCTCGCTATGCGAATGACCCTGCTGCAGTGATCACACGTGATCCTCTGACCGACGCAGATAAAGCTGCTGGTGCGACTGCAGGTGAAATTTCCTTAGTACGTTTGTTATTGACCAACGTAGCAATGACGCAAGTTCGCGGTGTCGACTTAGAGTTGAGAGGTCGTACCAACTTGGGTGAATACGGTAAGTTGAGTGAGTATTTAAACGTGGCTTACATGGATTCCTATAAATATGCGCCATCAGCCGACGCGTCACCGATTGAATATATTGGTGCACGAGGTGTTCCTCGTATTACCGCTAACTTAGGCCTAGGCTGGACTAAGGCAGCTTGGGGTGTCTCTGCGGATGTGGCGCATATAGGGCAAATGGATACACGTGGTGATTTCACATTGCCATGTACCTTAGCCACAGAAGGCTATCCACAATTGTGTGGCACTTTGGGCTCGTTCACGACGGTCAATTTTGGCGCTAGTTATAGCGGTTTTGCCAAAGACTTGACTGTTCGTTTGGCGCTGCAAAATGCTTTGAATACGAAGCCACCATTTGCACCTAGCTCAGGTTCATCGTATTTAGAAGGCCTACACAGCGCAATGGGACGTTATATCCAAGTGACCGTTGACTATCGCTTCAAGTAATTAAGGCGCGTTGAACATCAATGCCGAAATCTCTGATTTCGGCATTTTTTTTCTGATGCGAATAATTAGTACTGACAAATAATACTGATAAATACCGACGCGTATTCAAGGAGAATTAAGTTGAAATCTCAAACAATCAAGACATGGCTATTCAATAGCATGGTAGTAAGCGGCCTGTTGCTAGGTAGTGTTTGCAGCACATCGGCCTACGCCGACAGCAGCATTCCCGTTGCCGATTTTTATAAAAAAGCCGCCTTTAGCGGCAGACCTGTTCTATCACCAGACGGAAAAAATTTAGCCGTTTTGGTACCGCGTGACGGCAAATTTGTGCTTGCTGTCATCAATATGGAAACCCGCAAACCAACGGTGGTCGCCTCTGATCCTAATTACGATGTCACCAGCCCAAGCTGGGTCAATAATCGTCGCCTCATCTTTAGCGTGACCAAAGGCAGCGAAGTCACCGCAGCCGAAAATGATGGTGGTGGCTTGTTTGCTGTAGACATGGATGGCAAAAATTTCAAGACACTGATTGAAACCTACAAAGGCCGCAAACGCGGCGATAAATCGTATGGCGTGGTAAGCACAGTCAGCAACGACAGCGACGAGTTGATCGTGATTGATAATTCACGTGGTGTAAGCTCTGAATTAGGTGCGACCGACTTACATTTATTAGACACAAAATCAGGTCGTACCAAGCTATTGACCTTTAAAAACCCTGGCAAAGTAGGCTCATGGGCGCTTGATCATAATAATGTGATACGCGTGGCAACCAGCTACGAACTTGAGTCGAATACCAATCGCATTAAGCAAACCGTTCATTATCGTGAAAAAGACAATGATGAATGGAAGGTAATGTACACCGCGTATTCCGACGAAGGCAAAGATTTGAATGTACTTGGCTTTGATTTTGACAATAAAACCATGTTTGTCTCAGGTAGATTTAACGGCAAAGACACAGAAGCAATACACATTTGGGACTTTAAGACACAAAGCGCTGGTGAATTGATACTTGATGCCCCCGGCGTAGATGTCTCTACACTGTTACAGGATGAAGATCTAAAGAAAACCTATGGAGCCATCATCACAGGCATGAAGAATGAGTTTGTCTACTTTGATGAAACTTACGCCAAGATTCAAGCTAATCTGAATGCCAGCTTCCCCAACGAAGACGTGTATTTCTCGCTGCGTGGCAATCGCGCTATCGTTACCACCACCGGAGTTAACAACGTAGGTACTGTCTATTTTTATGACACAAAACAACAAACATTAGAGAAAATTTATTCGGTAAAACCTGAGTTTGAAGGTAAAAAACTCTCTGAGAAAAAAGTGATTAATTACACTGCTAGAGATGGTTTAAATATTCCTGCCTATTTGACCTTACCTGAAGGCATGCCCGCAAAAAAATTGCCGCTGATTGCTTATATTCACGGTGGACCACATGCCCGTGATAGATTCAACTACGACCCTATCACTCAGATGTTCGCCTCGCGCGGATACGCTGTATTACAACCACAATTTAGAATGTCAGTAGGCTTCGGTTGGAAACATTTTTCGGCCGGTTGGAAGCAATGGGGTCTTGCAATGCAAGACGATATCACTGATGGCGTCAATGCTCTTATCGATCAAGGTATCGTCGATAAAGATCGTGTCTGTATCATTGGTGCTAGCTACGGTGGCTATGCCACCATGTACGGCTTAATTAAAGACCCTGATTTCTATCAATGCGGCATTAACTTCGTTGGTGTTACTGACGTTCGAATGCTATTTACCGTCACCTGGTCTGATACCTCAGGTAGTCCTTTCATGAAGAATATGGGACGCCTCATGCATGGTGATCCAAAAACTGATCAAGTGTATTTAGACAAGGCCTCTGCCCTGTTGAATGCCGATAAAATCAAAAAGCCTGTCTTGATGGCCTATGGCAGTGAAGACATTCGCGTTCCTTTGGTTCATGGCGAAAAAATGCACGACAAATTACGCGCCCAAGGTAACACTGTGGATTGGATGGTCATGGTAGGCGAAGGTCATGGCTGGGCAAAAGAAAGCAACAACATCCTGTGGGGTGAGACGATGTTAAATTTTGTCAACCGCTATATCGGTGATGCCGCCCAAAAAAGTGCAGCAAAAAAATAATACTTACGAGTCATAAGTAGCGAATACGTTAGGCGGTTCAAGCAGCCGCGCTACCGAGTTCAATTACCTAAACATCCCGAAAGCCCTCGCCCGTGCGAGGGCTTTTATTTGGCCATGCCTAGGTGCAAGCATAGGAATTTGAGTCTAAAATTCTGCCGCGCCACGGTTTGTGTGGAACTCACTCAAAACAATTTAGCCACAGGGATCACAAAACCACTCAACAAAGCGTAATCTGGCGCCCCTTTGTTTAAACCCTTGACCACACCAATATCGATCGTCAATCGACTATGCGGGCTGTAGGTTAAGGCTAGTAAAGTCTGTGCGGTGCTGGCAGCACCTTTGCGTTGCGTGCCGCTCACTTCTCCCGTAATGCCCCATTTGTCATTGATCGGTCTTGAAAAAGAGGCGGACCAGGCTTTTTGCATTGAGGCGCTGCCAGTTTCTACCGAACCTAAGTGCATCAAATTCAAATTTAAATCCATGTGGACGGAATCTAGATCTCGGCTGTAAATGCCATTAAGGACCAGGTCATTTTTGCCGCTACCGATACTGGTTTTCGCGGTGGCGATTTTACTGCCTAACTCAATCCCAAAAGCGCTGGCATCGTCAATCAAAAAGGCACGTTTCAACACTAAATTCAAATCACCTACACCG
Source organism: uncultured Burkholderiaceae bacterium (assembly GCA_964465175.1). GTDB lineage: Bacteria > Pseudomonadota > Gammaproteobacteria > Burkholderiales > Burkholderiaceae_D > Undibacterium. Next base: position 17,454 of record CAYXJI010000030.1, read on the forward strand.
CGTTACGTTCCTGTGTGATCAATACGATTGGCTACCCCTGCTTCGCCACCGAATAAAACACCCCACTCTTTATTGAATGCCAGTTTAAGCAAATATGGCACACTATCGCGACGTACATCGTCTTGCTTCAGGCGCAGCCATCCCAACTCAAATTCTAATTGTCCAGCCAAAGGCAGTAAGGCAGGACTCGATACCGAAGGACGATAAGGAAAAACTGGCGCGCCATTGTCTTGCGCGTGCGCCCCACCACTGACCGAGACACTCAATGAAATTGCGCCCAAAACACGGACTAAGCATCGCCAGTTGATGTCGACATTTTTAATGCTTGGCATTTTCGTTTCTCTCTTTCTGAATGAAGGACTGCGCTTATTCGAGAGTCTACTTTCGCTTACTCAGCTAATCAGATTTCAATTTACTGCCCCAACTTCTTAGGCATAGGTGGCGCCACGCGTAATTTCATGTCACGGTAAGTTTTTAACCTGTCCGACACATCCTTAATCGCGGCATCGAGTTGCGGGTCGCGGCCTTGATTGACTTCGAGTGGATCGAGATCCACATCAAGGTCAGGCGCGACGCCCTCGTTCTCCACACGCCATTCATTATCGGGCGTGAAGAAACGAAAGAACGGTACGACCAGATTGCCGCCGTCAATTAAATTAGGATTCGCGGAGATACCGATCAGGCCGCCCCAAGTGCGTTTGCCTATCAATGTCCCTAATTTTAGGCGCTTAAACGAGTAAGGCAAAAAGTCACCGCCTGAGCCTGCATCTTGATCAATCAGCATCGCCTTGGGGCCATAGATGGCTGCGCCTGGGGTTTCGTAGATCATCCCGTCCCGATCTTTCCAACCCGCCAGATATTGGCGATTGAGTACGTCGGTGATGTAGTTAGCGGCTTGGCCACCGCCGTTGCGACGCTCATCAACGATCAAGGCAGATTTTTCGGCTTGGGCGTAGAACATACGATTGAAATATTGATAGCCTTCACCGCCAGTGTTGGGTAGATAAACGTAGGCGACTTTGCCATCCGTTTTCTTTTGTACATAATCGCGGTTTTTTTCTATCCAATGCCATTGACGCAAATCAGCTTCATTCGCAATCGGCTGCACGATGACTTGATGGTTCACTTTGCTAGCCAGATCGCGCATGATAGTGAGTCTGACTTGTTTGCCGACTTTGTTTTCCATCAAGGCATGCAAATTATTTTTTGCATCGACGGCCTTGCCATCAATCGCAATCAAATAATCGCCCTCTTTCACATCCAAACCCGGTATCGCCAGAGGTGCAGGCGAGAATGGACTCCAACGATCGCCTTTAAAAATGGTCTTGATACGCACATGACCGTTCTCAAAACTAAAATCAGCACCGAGCAAGCCAACTGGCACTGGGGTTTCTAGATGAATATCACCGCCACTCACGCGATTATGACCGACCTGCAATTCACCTATCATTTCCACCATGAGTTCATTCAAATCTTCTCGGCGTTGCAGGTTTTTGAG
>CAYXJI010000031.1:0-1220 GCA_964465175.1 uncultured Burkholderiaceae bacterium
GTAATCGTATTCAATTGCATAGCCGGGACGCAGGATATAGGCGTTTTCCATACCACGCATAGAACGCACCAAGTCTAGCTGCACGTCGAATGGCAGACTAGTCGAAATACCATTTGGGTAGAATTCATTAGTAGTCAGCCCTTCTGGCTCCAAAAAAATCTGGTGCGAATCTTTGCCTGAGAAGCGATGAATCTTATCTTCAATTGAAGGACGATAACGCGGACCAACCCCTTCGATTACACCCGTGTACATAGGACTACGATCCAAACCAGCGCGGATAATGTCATGTGTTTTTGCATTGGTATGGGTAATCCAGCATGACACTTGGCGCGGATGCATGCCTACATTGCCCATCACCGAGAACACGGGAAGAGAATCGAGATCGCCCGGCTGCTCTTCCATTTGGGAGAAATCGATGCTGCGACCATCAATCCGTGGTGGCGTACCGGTTTTCAAACGACCTTGTGGCAAGGCCAACTCTTTCAGGCGACTAGACAAAGAGATCGCAGGTGGATCACCCGCACGACCGGCTGAATAGCTATTTAAACCGACATGTATCTTCCCATCGAGGAAAGTCCCCGCCGTCAATACGACTGCACGTGCCTTAAATTTCAAACCAACTTGCGTCACAGCACCAACAACTCTATCGCCTTCAACCATCAAATCATCGACAGCTTGCTGGAATATCCACAGATTTTCTTGATTCTCTAGGCGGCTACGAATCGCTTGCTTGTACAAAATGCGATCAGCTTGGGCACGTGTTGCCCGTACTGCAGGGCCTTTCGAGGAATTCAAGATACGAAATTGTATGCCCGCCTCATCGGTCGCAATCGCCATGGCACCACCCATAGCATCAACCTCCTTCACCAAATGTCCTTTGCCTATACCACCTATGGATGGGTTGCAAGACATTTGCCCTAAGGTCTCTATGTTATGAGTAAGCAGCAAGGTCTTTTGACCCATGCGTGCGGAAGCCAAAGCGGCCTCTGTACCGGCATGACCGCCGCCGACGACGATGACATCGAATTGATTTGGATAAAACATGTGGATAGCTCTAGGAGGGGTACTATTTGAAATTACTTACTCGGCTTAACAACTGAGCCGCTTGCGAAGCACGATTATAGTTGCTTTTCACTGCAAGAACGACTACGAGCAAATCAAAAATCGCAAAAATTGACAAAAACCACGTAAATCTCACGCAAAACTAAGGCCAAGTGTTC
>CAYXJI010000031.1:1243-18665 GCA_964465175.1 uncultured Burkholderiaceae bacterium
AAAAAGTGAAAAAAGTGCCACCAAAGCACCGCCCACCATTAAACCCACATAAACTCTGAACACCCACTTATTCTCAGGCGGCTTTTCTTTACGCTGAGCGTTACTGCGACTGCGGCTGCGACTCTTTGATCTCTTAGGCTTTTCTGGCTCGGGAAACACTTGCACCAATTTGTTCGTTTTACGCTTCGCCTTTTTATCCTTCACATCCTCATCCAAACCCAATGAGAGCTCAAAAGACTCATGCACAGAAAAATCACGCTTTTTCAAATTCACTGATTTCATCTTATTTGCATGGGTATCCACCACCAAGCCCGAACCTTGCTGCATAGGACGCAAAGAGCCGGAAAAGAATTCATCCGAATTAAATTCTTCGATATTCGATTGCAGCAAATCCGTATGCAACTCCGCCTCGCGCTTAGGATCAACAAGCACTTCAATCAAGGCTTTTTCTTGCAAGGTATTAATCGCCCGTTCAAAATCTGGCAATTCAGACGATTCAAACAATTTACTCAGATCAGGATAAGTCAGCTCACCATCCACCGATAGCAGCAGCGTTCGCTCAAACTTAGTCAAGGACTGTCCGCGATCGCGAAGCTCTGCGTTACCTGTTTCTGTACGCCTAAACAATCGACTATTTAATAGACCTAATGAATCCAAAATTTTCTCACTCAAATTTGTTTCACGTGAAACAAAACCTATTTAAAGAACGCATCGTAGCTGGTCTTTAGTACTAAAGTAAAAACAACCACCAAAAACAAAGACCGAACAAAAGCGCTACCATGCTTGATCGCCAAATGACTACCGACTAACGATCCCAGCACACCACAAACTGCCATGGCCAAGCCTAAAAACCACATGACATGCCCACTAAACCCAAACCACATTAATGCCGCAATATTACATGCCACATTCAAGACTTTAGCAGAAGCGGAGGCATGTAAGAAGTCATAACCAAAAATTCGCACAAATACAAAGATAAAGAAACTCCCCGTGCCCGGGCCAAAAAAGCCATCGTAAAATCCTATCACCACACCCACCAGCATTGCCATCCACAATTCTTTGCGCCCGGAGTACAGAGGCCGATAATGCACACCCAAGTCCTTCTTCCAAAACGTGTAAAGCGCAATCAGCACCAAGATGAACGGCAATGCCTTACGCAAATAAGTAGGCGGGATCTGCGTCACGGTCACAGCACCTGCAAAGGAAAAAATAAATGCCATCAAAGCTGCTGGTAAAATGACAAGCCAATTAAGCCTTACCGCCCGCACATAATTCAAGGCTGCCACCGAAGTTCCCCACACCCCAGCCAACTTACTCGTTCCCAACAAACTGGCTGGCGCGTTCGTAGGAAATACAGAAAACAAAGCCGGCAATTGTATCAATCCACCACCGCCCACCACCGCATCAACAAGCCCAGCCAAAAACGCTGCGATACCCAAAATTAAATAATCTGACACAGCAATCCGTTCAAAAAAATAAGCCTAAAGGATAACAAGCTTCCTACATGAAAGCAGGGAAAAATCAACCTATTTCAAACATGCTCTAGCAAATACAACGCTCTTCACTATATTTGAGCCAAGTCTGTTGTTTCACTCAAACAGTAAGGAATGTTTCATTGACACAGACATTATGGAAGTGATTTGATAGCACGTGCATCGATTATTGCGATAGAAGTTGCAGATCAAAACACACAAGAAAAGATGTGTTCGATGAGAGTAAATAAATCCGGAGGGAATCCGTGAGTCTCACCCCATCCACAATGGCTCAATACGCTAAAACCATAACTTCCAAAAGGAGAAATAAATGATTGAGAAAGTCTTATCGCGATCCATGCGAATAATGTTTACCGGTGGTGTCGTCGCAACTATGGGCGTCATGGCCTTGCCTGCTGTGGCACAAGAAAAGAAAATGGAAACAGTTGTTGTTACCGGTACGCGTATCACTTCACCTGGTACGACATCCAGCAGCCCTATTGGTTCCATCTCAGCAGAAGAAATCAAATCTGCTCAACCAGTTGCGGTTGAAGAATTTTTTAAAGGCTTGCCAGCTGCGGTTCCAGCTATCGGTCCAGGTACCAACAATGGTACTGGTGGTGCTGCAACGATTGACTTACGTGGTTTAGGTTCAACCCGTACTTTGGTTCTAATTAATGGCCGTCGTATTGTTCCCTACAATCTGGACGGTATCGTTGATACGAACTCCATTCCTATCGCCTTATTGAGTCGTGTTGACTTGCTTACTGGTGGTGCATCCGTGGTGTACGGTGCGGATGCCGTTTCCGGTGTTGCCAACTTTAACTTAAAAAAGAACTTCCAAGGTTTCGAAGTTAATACATCCTACGGTACGACTAGCAAGTCAGATGCTAAACGCAATCGCACCGATGTCACAATGGGTGCAAGCTTAGATGAAGGTCGTGGTAACGTGGTTTTGAGCTTGGGTCGCACTAAATCTGATCCATTAACACAGGGCACACGCTCTTATGGTAAGAGTGCACTCAATTCTGTTTCTGGCGCGCCAGATGGTTCTGGTACGACGGTTCCTTCAGCGATGTCCACCGTAAAAGGTGTTGGCGGCACTGACACTTTAGCGGGCGCATGGCAAATCGATCCTGCCACAGGCAAATTGGTACAACCAGTCAGCTTGTACAATTTTAATCCGTTGAACTACTACGTCACGGGCTTAGATCGTTCTCAAGCAACCTCACTAGCTAACTACAAAATTAACGATAATTTTGAAGTCTATGCAGAAATGTTCTACACAGCTAGTAAAGTGGCATCCACTTTGGCTGAATCCGGCACCTTTAACAATACCTTCAATGTGCCAATTGGCAATCCATTCATCCCAGCAGCTACACGTGATCAGTTATGTCAACGTCGCGGGATCGCTGCAGCTGATTGCGTAGTAGGTAATACAACGATCGTGCCATTAACTATCGGTCGCCGTATCACTGAAATGGGTCCACGTTTCAACGATTTCGATAACAAGACGCTGCAATACACTCTCGGTACTAAAGGTGAAATCGCAGGTTCATGGAGCTACGATGCATACTGGAGCCGTGGTACAGCAGATCAAACCCAGATTCGTAAAAACTGGGGTTCTTTTTCCAAAGTTAAACAGGCACTCAATTCCGTGGCGGTTGGCAAATGCGTTGATGCGTCAAACGGTTGCGTGCCTTTAAACGTGTGGGGTGCTGCAGGCTCGATCACGCCTGAACAAGTTGCTTACATCAACCAAAGCGCAATCCTGTTGCAAGGTGTAGAGCAAGACGTAGGCGCGATATCGACTTCAGGCGATTTAGGTAGCATTAAGAGCCCATGGGCAAAAGACCCTATTAGCGTCTCTGTCAGTGCTGAACAACGTAAGGTCACCGCCTATACAAGATCTGATGCTGTTTCTCAGATACAAGGTGAAGTGCTCGGTACTGGTGCGCCAACGCCAGATCGTACAGGTACGTTCAAGTTAAAAGAATACGCAGTTGAAGCGGCGATTCCTTTGATCAAAGACTTGCCATTCATTCGTTCTTTAAATGCTGAAATCGGCTATCGTCAAACCAATTTTGCGACAGATAAAAAATCACAGGATTACGGCAGCTACAAATACGGTGGTGAATGGTCACCAGGATTGGATCAATTGCTAGGGTTAGAACGATTAAAATCCTTACGCTTCCGCGGTATGGTGCAAAAAGCGACACGTGCACCTAACGTAAATGAATTGTTTGCACCCGCTGTCACTGGCTTAAGCAACTTAGCAACAGATCCATGCCAATTAAACTTGATCAACGCAGGCGAAGCAAACACCGCCGGTACATTATCCAATCTGTGCCGTTTAACAGGTGTACCAGCAAGCGTTATTGGCTCTCTGGATAAACCATCGGCTGGTCAAATTAATCGTCAAACGGGTGGTAATCCTAACCTCGGACCTGAAGAAGCGAAAACCAAAACTATCGGTTTTGTGATTGAACCATTGCCAAAATTGGCGATTAGTCTCGATTACTACAAAATCGACATTACTAAGGCAATTTCTTCTCCGACGACTACCGACGTTCTTGACGGATGCTACTCAGCAAAGTTCAACCCTGGTTACACTCTAAATGCTTCTTGCGCATTGGTGGGTCGTAGCGCGGCGAATGGTAGTTTCAATGGCGTAGATTCCAAAGGTGTGGTCACAGGCTCATCTAACTTAGGTACGCAAAGTACTGCGGGTTACGACTTGAGCGTGAAATACCAAGTGCCAATGACTACTTTGGGTCTGGACGCGAAATATGGTCGTTTAGATTTGGGCTTCGATATGAACAAAACAACGTCATATCACGCACAACCAACACCAGCTTCTGTAGATCGTGACTGCTTAGGTTACTACTCTGTCGCTTGCGGTGGTCCAACCTACAAAAACAAATTTACACAACGTACCGCTTGGACGTTTGGTGAATTCGTATTTGGCTACAACTGGCGTCATGTTAGCGGTGTAATAGAAGAACCAGGTGGCACTAACTTCTTGCCAGCTTATGCGAAAATTGACGCGTTTGACTACATTGATCTGAGCGCGGTCTGGAACTTCAACAAAAATATTCGTTTAAACATTAGTATCAACAATGCTGCGAATAAGATGCCACCTATCGTTGGTTCCACTATTGGTTCCACTGGTACTAACAGCGGTAACACTTTCCCACAATACTACGATGCAGTTGGTCGTTATTTCAGTGTAGGTGCAACAATCAAGTTCTAATCTGATTACTTAAGCTAAAAAATGGCGAACTTCGGTTCGCCATTTTTTATATTATTTTGCCTGATTAATACCACTTCTTTGCTTTCAATCCTGACTTTGTTTAAGCTAAACAGCCCTAAAATTTAGCTTACAGAGACAGAAGGAAGCACATGAAAAAAATAACGCGTATCACCGCAGCGCTCACCACGATATCCCTCGCGATTAGCATTGGCGCTTGCGCCACAACTGCGACGCAAACTACAAATAAAACCAGCTTCATGATCAGCGAAGCGCAATTTGAATCCCTTTTTCCTAAACGCATACCCTTCTACACCTATGCAGGTTTAGTCGAAGCCACCAAGGCTTATCCAGAGTTCGGCAACTTCGGCAGCGAAGCAGACAACAAGCGTGAAGTCGCCGCGTTCCTCGCCAACATCATGCACGAATCAATAGAACTTACGGCAATCAATGAAATCGATACCAGCGTGCACGATCACTACTGCAACGACAAAGAAGGCGTGCCTTGTGCTAAAGGCAAGCAGTATTTTGGGCGCGGTCCAATTCAACTGAGTTGGAATTTTAATTATGCTTTAGCGGGCAAAGCTCTCTGTTTGGATTTGCTGAACGACCCTGACATGGTGGCACGCAACCCCACTGTCGCCTGGAAAACCGCCTTGTGGTATTGGATGGAAATCAAAGGCTCAGGCCCTTTACCTAGCCACATCGCGCTCAAACAAGGACTGGGTTTTGGTGAGACGGTGCGGAGTATTAATGGCGGCTTGGAATGTTCCAAACCCAGCGACAACATCGGCTATAAACAACAACAGATGCGCATCAAAAACTATCTAAAAATCACTGAACTTTTAAAAGTAGAACCTGGTAACTATACGGCCTGTTAATCGGGCCTAAAAAGCCTAGACAAGAAAGCATAGAGAAAAAAGAGACAGGGAGCAAAGGCGAAATTGAATTAACTCCTGCTTTTCTCTATGTCTCTGTGCCTCTGTGCCTCTGTGTCTCTGTGCCTCTGTGTCTCTGTGTCTCTGTGTCTCTGTGTCTCTGTGTCTCTGTGCCTCTGTGCCTCTGTGCCTCTGTGTTGAGAGGTTTTTCAATAATCCTCAATCAAACGACAAAACCCAAATCACTTCGCCACCGGCATCGTAAATTCCGCCCCCTTGGCAATACTATCCGGCCAACGCTGCATGATCGATTTATAGCGGGTATAGAAGCGAATTCCCTCTTCGCCATAGGCGTGCATATCGCCAAACAAAGAACGCTTCCAGCCACCGAATGAGTGCCATGCCATCGGTACCGGAATCGGCACATTGATGCCGACCATACCGACTTGCACGCGTCGTGAAAATTCGCGTGCGGTATTGCCGTCGGCGGTGAATAAAGACACGCCGTTACCAAACTCATGGCGGTTAATCAAAGCTAGTGCAGCGCTGAAATCGGGGACGCGCACTACGCATAAGACTGGGCCGAAAATTTCTTCGCTGTGAATCCGCATTCCTTCTTGTACATGATCAAACAAGGAGCCGCCTATGAAATAACCTTGCTCTTGTCCAATCACTTGTAAGCCACGACCATCTACTACTAATTGCGCGCCCTGCTCAACACCACTGGCAATCAAAGTCTCTATCTTAGTGCGATGCACAGCACTGATCACTGGTCCCATCTCGACCTCCGCCGCCATCCCATCGCCGACCTTCAAAGCGCGCACGCGCGGTGCCAACTTGGCGACTAATTCATCCGCGATATCGCCAACGGCAACCGCCACGGAAATCGCCATACAGCGTTCGCCCGCCGAACCGTAAGCAGCCCCCATTAAGGCATCCACTGCTTGCTCCAGATCCGCATCTGGCATCACGACCAAATGATTTTTCGCGCCACCCAAGGCTTGCACCCGCTTGCCAAAACGGCTGCCTTCAGTATGAATGTATTGGGCAATCGGCGTCGAACCGACAAAGGAAATCGCTGCAACATCCGGATGCGCTAACAGGGCATCGACCGCCACTTTATCGCCTTGCAGCACATTGAAAACACCATCCGGCAAACCAGCTTGATTAAACAGATCCGCAATCAACAAAGAAGCCGAGGGATCACGCTCCGATGGTTTCAAGATAAACGTATTGCCCGTTGCGATTGCCAACGGCGCCATCCACATCGGCACCATAAATGGGAAATTAAATGGCGTAATGCCGACTGTTACCCCGAGTGACTGACGGATATTCCATTGATCAATGCCACCGCCAATGTTGTCTGAGAATTGGGTCTTCAATAATTGCGGCAAACCACAAGCAAACTCCACCACCTCGATGCCACGCGTCACCTCACCCATCGCATCAGAAAATATCTTGCCATGCTCACGTGTAATGATCGCGGCGAGTTTTTGCTGATTTTGCTCCAGCAATTCTTTGAACTTAAACATCACCCGCGCCCGGCGTAAAGGCGCGGTTTCTGACCATGCTGGCCACGCGGCTTTGGCTGCGGCGACGGCTTGATTCACTAGCGACTGATCGGCCAATTCGACTTGCGCGATCGCTAAGCCACTAGCCGGATTGAACACGCCTAGCCGACCTGAATCGGGGGCAGCGACCACCGCGCCATTGATGTAATGTGAAATGAGTGACATGATCCTTAATTCCTCTTCTGCTATTCTCTAAAGCGAGCGTCTAGATTATCATGTTGCCGTACAGGCTTACCAGTTAGCCACGCAAATTCAGCGTCATCTCCTGCGTTTTCACTAGAAAGTTTTCATGGCACGTTCAACCAAAGCCAGCAATGCGGTACTGCGGCTACAACAGCGCAGCAATCATGCGCTCTACTCGATGGTGACCACCGCTAGCGGTCATTTCTATGTCGTATTGGGACATGATCCCGATACCCAGGAAAAACTCTGCGCGCCTTTAGAGATGGATGAGTTTGTGCGCTTCGTCAATGGCCTCAACAAAGAAGCGCCGCGTAAAGCCAGCAAACTCGATATCGCTTTCGAAGCCAAACTAAAACGCTCCTAAATTCGACAACAAAGATAAACAGCCACAAAAAAGGAAATCACCCCCATGAAATCACCCCTCTTGATCAGCATCGCCCTCGCTGCTAATGTTTGCCTCAGTCCTGTTCATGCACAAGAACAAAAAACAGAACAAAAGACCGAGCAAAAAATTGAGCAAAGTGTGGCCGCAAGTGCCGCCGCAACAACGCAAGACCTCGCCGCTCCGGTAGCACCAGCAGCCGCCCCCGTCTTAGAAAAAATCGACACCGTAGTCGGTACCGGCGCCGAAGCTGTCATCGGTAAAACGGTCGTGGTGCATTACAGCGGTTGGCTACGTGATCCGCAAGCCGAACAGCAGCACGGCAAAGCCTTTGATAGCTCGGTAGGTCGCGGACCATTCAGCTTCAATCTCGGCGAAGGCCGCGTCATCAAAGGCTGGGAGCAAGGCGTACAAGGTATGAAAGTCGGTGGCAAACGCACCTTGATGATTCCTTCACAACTAGGCTATGGCGCACGCGGTGCGGGTAAAGGCGTGATTCCACCGGATGCCGATTTGATTTTCGATATCGAATTACTCGATGTCATCAAGATGCCAGAAATCGAAAAAATCGATAACAAAATCGGCAAAGGCGATGAAGCCAAAAGCGGTAACACCGTCACCGTGCATTACACAGGCTGGTTGCGTGATCCTAAAGCCAAAGGGCAAAAAGGCAAAGAATTTGATAGCTCTGTCAAACGCGAGCCATTTAGTTTTACCATCAATAGTGGTGAAGTCATACGTGGTTGGGATCTCGGTGTACAAGGCATGAAAATTGGTGGCAAACGCACCCTGATTATTCCTGCCGCACTCGCCTACGGCGCACGTGAAGTAGGTAATGGTTTGATCCCGGCGAATTCGGATTTGATCTTTGACGTACGTTTACTAAAAGTCAGCGCAAGCAAAAAATAAGGTGAATCCCGCATCCAATAAATTGACTTACCTCACGGCCTATCCTGAGCATTTGCAAACTCAGGTTAGGCAGTTAATCGCGAACGATCAATTAGCGCAGCATCTACGCAATAAGTATCCACAAACGCACACCATACGCACCGACAAAGCGCTGTATCAGTATGTGCAGGATTTAAAGAGCGCGATGCTACGCAATGGCGATCAAATCAGTAAAGTCGTCTACGACAATAAATTGCATGTGATCAAAAACGCCCTAGGCACACACACCTATGTGTCGAGGGTGCAAGGCAGCAAGCTCAAAACCAAAAATGAAATTCGCATCGCCAGTTTATTCAAATCGGTGCCTGAAGAATTTTTGAAAATGATCGCGGTACACGAGCTTGCCCACCTCAAAGAAAAAGAACATGACAAGGCTTTTTACCAGCTATGCACGTATATGGAAGCAAACTATCATCAGTACGAACTAGACTGCCGTTTATATCTGACCCAGATTGATATTTTTGGCACGGAAGTTTGGATTAGTTGAACCTAAAATGACTGGAGCTAAAATATGGCTTACCTACTCGCACTTGATCAAGGCACCTCCAGTTCGCGCGCTATCCTCTTCGATCACCTCGGCAATCTGATCGCCTCTGCGCAACAAGAATTCACCCAGCATTTCCCGCAAGCGGGCTGGGTTGAACATGATGCGCAAGAAATCTGGCAAAGCCAGCTCGCCACCATCCATCAGGTACTCAAAAAAACTATACTTCAGGCACAAGATATCGCCGCCATCGGCATCACCAATCAACGTGAAACGACGGTTGTCTGGCATCGCAAAACGGGGCAGCCGATTTGCCGCGCCATCGTTTGGCAAGATCGTCGCACTGCCGACTGGTGCGAGGCATTACGCCAACAAGGCTATGGCAAAACCATACAAGAAAAAACCGGCTTGCTGCTTGATCCCTATTTTTCCGCCAGTAAAATCGCCTGGATACTGCGCCATGTGCCAGAGGCACGATCCCTCGCCGAACAAGGGCAGCTCGCCTTTGGTACGGTGGATAGTTGGCTAGCTTATCAACTCAGTGGACAAACCCGTCATGTCACCGATGTCACGAATGCTTCACGCACCATGCTTTGGAATATTCACACACAACAATGGGATGCGGAACTCTTAGACCTGTTTGACATCCCACGCCAGTTGCTGCCTGAAGTCCACCCTTCTAGTCATGATTTTGGCGCTACTCAGTTGTTTGGCGCCAGCATACCGATAGCCGGTATCGCGGGTGATCAACAATCTGCGCTCTTCGGCCAAGCTTGCTTTAGCTCCGGCATGGCAAAAAATACCTATGGCACGGGTTGCTTTACGCTATTACAGACAGGCGCTTTTTGTAGTCAATCGCAACATGGCCTCATCAGCACCGCAGCCTGTCAAATCGATCAACATCCGCAATATGCCTTGGAGGGCAGCGTGTTTATTGGCGGCGCGGTGGTGCAATGGTTACGCGATCAATTGCACATCGCACCCAGCGCACAAGCCATCGGTGATTTGGCCGCCAGTGTGGACGATAGCGATGGTGTTATTTTCGTTCCGGCGTTTGCAGGTCTAGGCGCACCGTACTGGGATGCCAATGCGCGTGGTGCCATCTTAGGTCTACATCGCGGCAGTAGCGCTGCCCACATCGCCCGAGCCGCGATTGAAGCGATTGCCTTTCAAACCGCCGAACTACTGCTCGCCATGCAAAAAGATAGTCCGGTGCCGATTAGCGAATTGCGTGTCGATGGTGGTGCCGCAAGTAACGACGCCCTCTTACAATTTCAAGCCGATCTACTAGGTATCCCTGTGATCCGACCCAAGATCATAGAAACCACCGCACTCGGTGTAGCCTATCTGGCAGGATTACAAACAGAAATCTATAGCGCACCAGAAGAATGCGCCGCACTTTGGCAAGAACAACAGCGTTTTTTACCACAGATGAATCCGACACAAGCCGCAAATCGCCTACAAATCTGGAAGAACGCCGTCAGTCGCTTGCTCTAAATACTTGGTTACACACACAATCAATCATCTGAAAATAGGAAGGAGCCAACATGAAAATCCTCAAACGCGTTCTGATCGTCTTAGTCGCCTTAATCGGCATACTAATCGCCATCGCCTACGCTATGCCGAATCAATATAGCGTCAATCGCAGCATACAAATCCAAGCTAGTCCCGACAAAATTTATCCTCTGATTGCCAGCCCCAAAGAATGGAAAAAATGGTCTGTCTGGAATCAACGCGATCCCAACATGGAAATCCTATTTTCCGGCCCAGAAACCGGTGCAGGCGCGGCCTGGGATTGGAAGAGCGAAAGCCAGGGCAATGGCGGCATGAAACTGAGCAAAGTCGTGCCCAACCAAGTCATCGATTATGAATTGCACTTCGAAGGCATGGGCAAACCATCCACTGGCGCACTCACGCTTGAACCCGAAGGCACATCCACCAAAGTCACTTGGTCTATGACAGGCAGCAGTGAAGGCAATTTCATGATGAAATTATTTGCCCCGTTTATGGATAAAATGGTGGGGCCGGATTTTGAAGATGGCTTGAAGAATTTGAAAGCTGTGGCGGAGAAAGGCTAATACTAAACAAACCTCTCAACACGGTGACACAGAGGTACAGAGAACAACATGAGGACTCGCAAAAACTAACTCATTATGCATTTCTCTTGCTTTTCCTCTGTGCCTCTGTGTTGAGAGGTTTTGACCTTATTCCTTGATACAATCGCCCTTTTTCATTCAATTCATTTCATTGAAATCAACTAGAGGCTGTTAACTTTTAAGAAAATGTGTTTACATTCAGTATTTGAAAAACAGACTACGTGTGTGGCGTTCATACCGCACCTGCGAACGAAAATGAAACGACGCATTTTATTCCAGCGATCTTGAAATTCACTGTCGCATTCTATCGAGAACATTATCACTACCAAAACTGACCGGTCAAAAATTGCTTGCCTAAACCTTAATTTTGAAAGTCAAGCATCGTATATGTGGATCGCGGTTTTCCAATTAATGCATCAAGTGTCGCAGCGATGTCGATTGAAAGCGCGACAGTGGTTTCAACACCGATGACGAAAGCTGGACCGAATCTAGATGTCACGGCACCAGCTCGGCGTAACATACGTTCGATCGATGTGGTTGTGACGATCACGTATTGTTCAATCCCATGGTCATGACCATAATTCATTATTTCGCCAATTGACTGTATTGCTTCGTCGGAAAATCCAAAGGTGTGCCGTCCGTCGGTTTCTAAGGTGAAGCGACTCAAATCCAAATTCGTGGACTTTCTGGAGCCGGAACGCCATGCAATAACTCTGGAAAAGTGTCTTTAAGCATATAGGGGCCTTCAGTTGGAAGTAAACGCCAACAGCCTCGTAGTTGTCCATTTGTTTCGTGCATTAACATGTACATCGGATCAATTGCATCATACCCGTCAATTTCCATACCACTCATGGTGGGTATTGCCCATCCTTTACGCTCACAAAATACTCTTGCACGAAGCCTGTGCATTTCACACAGAACTGGGTTTTGGAAATGCCGACGAGCGGCGACTTGGGCGTTTAATTGCATGATTTCTCCGAGATCTTACTTGTTTAGGAATTGTCATGTTTATGCAAAATACATAATTAAGAAACTAGTAAATCTAATAGGTTTCTTGGGTGATTATTTCTGGCATTCTCGTGGTGACACATAGGAATACGATCATATTTTGCATAGCTGCATCCAATTTCACTCATAATGACAATGCTTGCCATCTCCCCATCACCACTAACGTCAACAGTTTTACGTACGCCAAGAAAGCTTCGCCATGACCTCCACGAAAATCAGACGGTGTTTTGGTCGCGGTTTGGGATTACTCAATCACAGGGAAGTCGCTATGAGCAAGGCATGAATATGTCTTTGCAATTGATTATTTTGTTGTCGCTTTATGTGGATGGTAAGCTCACCGACGAGGATTTATGGATGGCTAAAGAGAGTGCCAATATTGAGGCTCCTCACGACAAGAGAATATAAAACTAAGGCGTAACCAAAATCGTTCAGGTTAGCGTAATTATGCCAATCCGGATGGACTTAATCACTGCCTGCTGCCTTGTTTGCACACCAAATTTTTTCATGATGTTCGCAATATGGAAATTAATCGTCGCCTCTGATCGGCTTAATATACGCGATATTTCCCACGACGATTTTCCATTTGAAACCCACTTTAGGCATTCAAGTTCGCTTGTGGTGAGCTTAAAGTTCTCCGTGGGTTTGTTGGAGCGAGACATGAATTTGCGCGAGGATTCTAATGCGTAGTCGCGTAGCAAAGAAATAGCAGGCAGCGCCTCAGTTCGATGTCCACCTACTTCGCGCTCAGTGTCACTAGAGACCATACTTAAAACACCCACTTCATTATTGATACCGTGCATAGGAAGAGAAACTCCTGAGCGCAAACCATGACCACACGCCTGCTCATAAAATTCACCACGTGCTTTTCCAATGAAATGCTCGGGTTTCCAAACAATGGGAAGACTACTGGTAAGGCAATGCGACACAATAGGATCAACTTTGTGCAGCTGCTGCTGTTCATAGGTTCTCAGCCATTCATGAGGATAGTTCGTTACTAACAGTGCAGTGTCAATTTGAAGTGCCTTATCTGGCACCACACCAAATAGTGCATACTCATACCCAAGCTCAGATGCAAGTTTGAGCAAAGCAGCGCCCCATTCCGCCTCACTATCTATGTCAAACAAGTTAACCAAGACTTCCAATTGCACACTCCCCCCCCCTCACAAACTTCAGCAATCAATATAGTATATTTCATAATTACTTAATTAGCATATCATGAAAAAAAGATTTTAAGAATTGTGTGAAATTGCAATTAAATTAACAACAAATCCGTTAAATTAACTCACTACAGCACTCCAAAAATAGCTGAATTTCGTGTGGAAAAGCGTAGCATGTAACTCGCCAAGATGGTGGGATCCCATAGCAGCGCGCTTTGTACCATTGATGACGAACCGTTTCGTGCGGGGTCAAAATGGAATTTATGATCACTGATTCAATCGAATTAAAAAATATACTTGCGATAATATCTTTACTCAGGTGATACTTCCCAATGCGTGCTTGATTGTTCACACTCTGCCAAGTACGCGGCATTGTAAATGAAGTGTGATTGTTTCCAGAGAGAGAAACAATAATGACGATATTCAACGCATCTCACCCGCCCATGCGTTTAATCCTGCTTGCCGCATTTACCTTTGCAAACGGGGTAGCCGTGGCACAAACAACAAACCCAAGCGCTTCCACCACGCTCAATACAAAAGCGAGCATTCAAACACTCCCAACGGGTATCAGCAAAATTACCACCATAGAAGGCATCAACGATACCGCCTGGAGAATGGTCTTAAAGTCCTTCTTCTCCCAGACGCATCCAAACCCACAGTGGCCGTAAATATCACGTATATGGTGGGCTCCCGGCATGAAAATTATGGTGAGACCGGAATGGCGAATTTATTGGAGCACATGGTATTTAAAGGCACTCCCAAGAACCCAAAGATCACAGAAGAATTCAACAAACGTGGCTTTCGAATGAATGGAACCACGTCTATAGATCGAACCAATTATTTTGAATTATTTCAAGCAAGTGAAGAAAATTTAAAGTGGGCAATTGAGCTAGAAGCTGATCGCATGGTCAATTCTTTTATCGCAAAAAAAGACCTAGATACCGAGATGACCGTGGTCCGCAATGAATACGAACGTGGCGAAAACAATCCTACTGGTGTATTGGTCAAACGCCTGCAAAGTGTGGCTTTTGATTGGCATAACTACGGCAATTCCACCATCGGTAATCGTAGCGACATCGAGAATGTCAAGATCGAAAACTTACAATCCTTTTATCGCATGTACTACCAACCTGACAATGCGGTATTGACGATTGCGGGTAAATTCGATGAAGCAAAAACCTTAGCGTGGATTGCGAAGTCATTTGCTGCCATCAAAAAACCAGGCCGTCAATTACCGCAATTATGGACAGTCGAGCCAACGCAAGATGGCGAACGCAGTTTCGTCGTGCGTCGCAAAGGCGACATCCAATTTGTCGCCGTCGCTTACAAAATTCCTAGTAGTCTTCACCGAGACACCGATGCCTTAAGCTATGCCGCAAGTATTTTAGCAAGTGGTGCAAATAGTCGCCTCCATAAACAATTGGTCGAATCAGGCAAAGCTGTACAAGTCTTTCCAATTGGACTCAGTGGCAATGCGCCAGGCCTGCAAGCCATTGATGCCTCAGTAAAAAAAGGCGAAGCCTTGGAGCCTGTGCGTGATGCTATCGTTACAGCAATGGAAGAATTTGCGAATACACCGCCGACCAAAGATGAAATTGAGCGCGTACGTCGCGACAATCTCAACAGTATAGAAAAAACGCTGACCAATCACGAATCAATTGGCATCGGCATGTCAGAAATCATCGCTCTTGGTGATTGGCGCTTGTTCTTTCAAAGTCGCGACCTTGAAGCCTCCGTTACGTCCGACCAAGTCGCGGCAGCCACCAAGCGCTATTTCAAACGCGACAATCGCACCATAGCAGCTTCATACCAGAAGACGCACCACAGCGTGCAGATATCCCTGCGGCACCTAGTCTTACCGAAGCAATGGCAGGATTTAAGCCGAAGACCACGGTCATGAGTGCAGAGAATTTCGATCCATCACCTACCAACATCGACAAGCGCACCGTTCACAGCAAGATCGGTGGACTTGACGTTGCGATGCTCATCAAGAAATCGAAAGGTGAAACCGTCTCCGTCGTGATCACACCGCATTGGGGCAATGAACACACTTTGATGGGTAAAAAATGGGTCGCCAGCTTAACTAGCAACCTGTTGGAACGTGGCACAAGTCAATATTCACGCGCCCAAATCGCTGACGAGATGTCTAAGCTTAAGATGACAGGTAACGTGAATCGTTTTGATACGACTAAAGAAAATCTCACAGCTGCCTTAACTCTTTCCGCACACATCATGCAAAACGCTGCTTTCCCTGAGAGTGAATTTGTCCAATCCAAAAAGATGCTTCTCACGCAAATCGAGTCACAAAAAAATGAACCGCAAATGCAAGCATCCATCGCTTTAGCCGAGCATTTTAATCGCTATCCGAAAGGCGACATGCGCGCATTCGAGACAATAGAAGAAATGATTGCCAACATCAATGCCGTGACCTTAGAAGATGTCAAAACCTTCTATAAGCAATTTCACGGCATGTCTAACGTCGAAGTGTCTATCGTTGTTGACTTTGACGCAAAAGAAGCAAGTAAAACACTAGAGTCCAAGTTCGCCAATTGGAAAAGTGCCAGTGCATTCACTCGCTTAAACGATGCCTACTTCGACATTCCCGCCATGAAAAAAATCATCAACACACCCGACAAAGAAAACGGTATGTATATGGCGCAAATGAACCTACCGATCAAAGATGATGACGCAGATTATCCGGCACTTTTCATCGCCAACTACATCTTCGGTGGCGGTGCAGGCATGAACTCGCGGGTAATGCAACGTATACGTCAAAAAGATGGATTGTCTTACGGCGGTGGTTCACGTTTAATTGCTGACTCCTTTGATCGCTCCGGCCGATTCAGTATCAGTGCCACAGCAGCACCTCAAAATATCGCCAAAGTTGATGCCGCGATAAAAGAAGAGCTAGCACGCGCTTTAAAAGACGGCTTCTCCAAGGAAGAAGTCGAGCGCGCAAAATCAGGACTTTTGCAGCAACGCGTGCAATCTCGCACTGATGATACTAGCCTCGCTAGTGGACTCGCCAGCAATTTGTACCGCAATCGCAGTATGAGCTTTGCCCAAACATTCGACGACAAAGTAGCAAAACTCACAGCAAACGAAGTCAATGCTGTGTTTAGAAAAATGATCGCTCCAGAAAAACTCAGCGTAGTGTTCGCTCTGGATGAAGTCAAAGCAAAAGCGTCAACAACACCAGCGGCGAAGTAATTGATTCAATATAGGTAGTTTCAATTCGCCAACGCAGCAATAAAAAAGAATCCTTGAATGAGTATTCAAGGACTCATTTTCTAAGACCTGCTTATCAATCAAAATCCATGTTCCAATTTGAGTTGCACTGTTCGGTAACTTGGTTTGATCTGATCTTGTATGGACGTTGCCATTGTGTCGTAAAAAATGTTGCTAAAGTTATCGTGTCCTTTTAAGACATTATTGACAGCGACTCTTAGATGCGTTTTAGGTGAAAATTTCCAAAGACCATAGATATCGAGATCAGTTCTTGAGTGCCCTATTGTACGTTGCAGCTCGTTGATGAGCATAGGCTGACTGTCTCGATAGCCCAAACTGGCTCCCATAGTCAACGGAAGAACTTTAGCTTCATAGTCGAGGCTGGTACTAACCGTAAGCTTGATCGGTGTCAGCAAATTATCCGGCTTGGGTAGCGTTGACATCGAGGTCCAATTACGTGAAATGAAAAAACTCAAACTAAGATCAGGAGCATTGTCCACAAAGCGTTTCAGCGGAAAGCTGGTATCCACATCGATACGCTTACTGAGTGCGTCACCTGCGTTGACCCACTGTGACCACCATGCATTTTCTTCAAATGAAATTGTCTTTCGATGGGCGTTTTGAATGCTGCGTATGATCGCTCGCAGATTAAAATTCAACTCGTCTTTCCCATTGTGTTCATAAGCACTTTCCATAGACCATGCTAGTTCGGGTCTCAAATTCGGATTCCCACGAAAATTCGGATTGTTTATTGCGTTGTTGACG